>CALHBW010000444.1 GCA_937930625.1 uncultured Saprospiraceae bacterium
AGTGGTGTTACACACAAAAGAGCATTCGGTGTATCGCTTGCACCGGGACTAGCTACATATTCTGCAAAACAGATATTATCACAGTATTCACCAAAAGTACAAAGTGTATTGTCAATACAAGTGGCATTTGGGTCGTAATTAGTCGCAGTTGGGTCGCCACAGGCAGGTGTCACAGGCGTAGAGTTTAAGCCACAATCTGCACAAGCAGTGCCGTCTGCAAGAATAACAGTTTCTTCTTCATCCACCGTACATGGATCGCCATCATCACAAGCTTGTGTGCTGATACATGATGGGTCAATCGTTGCCAAATCCGCACAACCAAGTGGTGTTACACACAAAAGAGCATTCGGTGTATCACCCGGATTGGGATTAGCTGCAAATTCTGCAAAACAGATATTATCACAGTATTCGCCAAAAGTACAAAGTGCATTGTCGATACAAGTGGCATTTGGATCGTAATTAGTCGCATTTGCGTCGCCACAAGCCGGAGTTTCATCCATTATAGTAACCGTCAAAGTAGCTGTACAACCAGCAGCATCCGTGAACGTTTCTGTTCCTGATGCAGTATATATTGTACCAGTAGTTGGTGATGTATAAGTATCTCCATTTTGGGCACATAGTGTTGCCATTTCTGCAACATCAGCAGGTACTAATGGTGTAATTGTTACAGTCAAAGTCGCTGTACAACCATTTGCATCTGTGATGGCTTCTGTTCCTGACGCAGTGTACATTGTACCTGTGGACGCAGTGTATGAATCGCCCGGACACAAATCCGCCTCCTCCGCAGCATCAATAGGTACTAATGGTGTAATTGTTACAGTTAACACCGCAGTACAACCATTTGCATCAATGAACATTTCAGAACCTGATGCAGTGTACATTGTACCAGTCGAAGCAGTGTATGAATCACCCGGACACAAATCCGCTTCCTCCGCAGCATCTAAAGGTACTATTGCTACATCAAAACTTCCCGTAGTAGTACATCCTGCGGGGTCAGTTACAGTATAATTGTATGTACCATCTGCTAAGTCGGTGAATGTTATTTGGTCACCACTTGTAGTTCCTGCAACATCACCAGTAATAACATAATCTCCCGGAACAGTAGCTGTACCATCATTATTAACAGCTATAGTACCATCATCCGGTGAACCACCATCTACAACAACCGTGATACCTGTTGCACAAGAGTAAGCCCCCGGCGCAGTGGTGATTTCAGGACGAAAATCTAAACGAATAGGTGTACCTGTACAGATATTAGCTGCATCACCATCTAAGATGAATTGCCCTGTAGCGGCATCAATATCAATATAAGTTACAGGTACTAATGTAATATAATCACAGCCTGTACCTTCACCGTCACCACCATCAGCAGCACCCGGCGCGTAAGTATATGCTGTACCTACCAAAAAGCCTGTATAATTAGGATTTGAAGTAGGGTCACCCGGAGTCGCGTCGGCAGCGGCATCGTATGGTCCGCAAATTTCTACATAAGCAACACCTGGGCTAGCCCCGGCATTAGGACCTGCATCAAATCCGGTGAAGTCACTTCCTGCATCAGTAGTCAAATCAGCAGGAGCATCGCCGAAGCAGTAAGCTACGTCGTTTCCTACGTCTGCTCCTATGTCGCAAGCAGCTAAAGGTGGTTCGAAAGGCTGTACACCGATACCGATTGCAGTAATATTACAACTACCATCAGCCGCAGCAGGATCATCGGCTGTACCAAACATGCCGTCTGCTCCAGGGTGAGTATCAGAAGCAAAACCTGTGACACATACAGTATATGTAGCTCCCGGTGTCAAACCTGTAACCGGAGAAGTATTCGCTGCAACGAGATTACAAGAAGCATCCAATACGCTGAACTGCGAGAAGCCACCACCACAATCGTTTACGCCGTTACCATCTCCACCACCGTCACCGTCGCTATCAAGCAACTCTTGTGTTCCAGGACCACCAAGTCCAATATATGCACCTGTTTCATTACCTGTCGCATTTGGCTGAATAAATGTAGCACAAACTTCAATATCATCTGAAAAATCAGAAGTAGAAGTTCCACTGAGTGTATTACCTGTGTCATCACCACCGGCAACATCACAAATCGGATAACCTGTTACGCCCGAAGGGAAAGCAGGAGGAGTAGTATCGTCAGGAATTGTAGGTGATACAGCTATTCCTCCGAAATTAGTACTATTTGTGGCACCACTTGTACAGCCGGCACCATTGGTGGCAGGATTAGATGTACCAATTGCATTTCCACTACCTGTTGTACCTGAAGCCAAATCGTCAAAATCCGAAGGTAACGTTAGTGTATAGATAGTTCCGGCAGCTGCAGTTGCGAGTATGATTCCATCACCGGTAGATACTGCTTGGTCGCAATCAAAACCTACAAAAATAGGCGGATCTACAAGAATACCATCACCAAAAGCATCAGTATAATCTACACTAACCATTGCTCCTTCCGGATAACATCCATCTACTACAGTTGTAGTTACACCATCCGGGGGAGTCCCCATATACTCAACTACGCCATCTACGGTAACAGTAACAACAGTACCATCCCCCGAAAAGTATGGGTCGGCATTCACCTGAACAAGTAAATAAGTTTCTCCCGGAGCACAGCCTGCATAAGCACTAAAGCTAAATAATGCAGTAAGCATCAACACGCTAAAAAAGTATAAAATATTTTTTTTCATAATTTATGAAATTGTCTCTGTGTTTAGTATTTGGTTTAAAATTAATCTTGTCGTGTTCTTGTTGTAGTTGCAGGTTTAGGTGCAACAGTTGGCGTACTCATAGGAACAGTAGATACCTGTAATATCTTTTTGCCCTTATAAGTATAAGTTTTTGCCGGTGCAGCTTTAAGAGTGGTTTGTTGGTTGCTCTGAGCTTGCAAAGATTTTTGAGCTTTCACTTTTTTCACTGCTTGTTGTGCAGTGGCGTCATTCATGCAAAACAGCAGCCCAAGTGCCAATGCAGCAGTGAATATAAGTTTGGTCTTTTTCATAATGAATAAGAGAGTTTAACAATAAAAAAAATGTTCTACTAAAATAATCCAGAAATGCTTATGACATTGCATTTGCCTGACAGTCAAACAATTACAATGTTATAGTTTTTGAATTTCTATTGTTTTCGTCGGGAGAGCTTTAAAGGAATGATTTTCCATTTGATATTAGTCCGACAAATCTAACATTTTTTTGGCAATTTCAAGTATTATCGCAATGTTTTTATACTAATAGATAATAAAAAAGGCGTTCCGAAATTTGGAACGCCTTTTATCATATAATAAGGAAAATAATTATCAATTCTCCAATATTTCATTCTCAATTATTAAGCAACGACTTCTTCTTCTCTTCGCTGACGAATACCCACGATAGCCGTGATAGACATCATCAAACCAAGAATGATTAAGCCCCACTCTCCTGTTGTTGGTATATCAGCAGGTGGTTCGGGTGGTTCTTCCATACAAGCAGGATTCTCATTAGTAGCTCCACCTACCATCATGCAACCGTTTGCTGCATCACCGGATGTTGCTATAGCGTTTTCGATAGAACATTGCTGGTAGCCGCTACCTGTACAGGTAATTGTACCATCTGCATTGTATGTAAATGTAATCCAACCATTATAAGTGTCAGGATTGCCGTCGCCGTCAAGGTCAGGTCCTGCAAACTGAACTGCAGCCGCATTTAGTGGGTTTGAGTTCGCTGTTCCAAGTGATATCGGACCATTATAGTATGGACCTCCTAACAGATAAGGTCCCGGATAAACTGCATCCTGTGGTGATACCGTCAAAGAAGTTAAGGTATAAAGCTGCACGGTGCCCGCAGCAAAATAACCACCATATATAGATGCAGTACTGGTTGTACATGTAATTCCGGTCACTGTTGTATAGATAGGAACCACGGTACTGGCACCCGTAGCCGGGAAGTCATATGCTACACCACCTAATAGTTGATACCCCGAATACCCGACAAAGTTAACATCATAACCGACAAGAGAAGAAGTTCCTGCTCCTGCTACACCGGGAGCGGAGTCGATTTGCCCGCAAACATTCGTACCTGTTGCCGAAAGTCCGACAATTTGGTTAGCCCCCAACGCAGTAACGAAAGCGTAATTACCTGTCGCATAAATTGCGGTAGCTGTAGAATAGTATGCACCAACAAAACTCGCTGCTGCACTAATAGTAAATGTTGCCATCGCAGTAGCAGGTCCCACAGTAAGCATTGAAGAAGGAAATGCAGCTCCAAATGCCACATAACACCCATAGTAGAGGGGTGCTGTTAAGTTCAATGTCGAAAGAGTACCGGTAGCTGCAAAGGCAAAAGGAACAGTACCCACGGGAACAGTACCTACCTGTGAAGTAAAATTACCCGAAGCATATAATGAAGAAATAGTACCAGCAAAGAGTTGTACATCATCTGTACCGTCACCATCTATGTCTAATCCTACGGGAGCTCCCGGACTTGCAGTTTCGCCTGCACATTGTGCTACCGCTTCCGGTCCGCTAGCTATAAAGGCTGCCGCCATGGCTGAATACGAAAAGAGTTTAGAGGCAACTCCTTTAGATTGAGCATCATTTATATATTTTCTTATTTTCATGATTTCAATTTTGATTCTAATTAATTATTGATTCGATTGGAGCTTTTTAATTCTCTTTTTCCCGACATTCTTATCTTTATCAATCTCGCGGTTGGACATTCGTTGTGCAAACTTCGCTGCACGCTTTTCCCTATCTACCGTAAATTTCTGTGAAGCAGGCTTCTGAGCAGCTTTCAGGCTTGATTTTTTTGTTACTGTGACCGGCTTCGCTTGTGTCACTTTCTTCGTTGCATTTGGGCGTGGTTTCAATGCTACTGTCTTACCGGAAGGTTTTGCCTTTAATTCGGTCGTACTCGTAGCTGTTGTTGTCGTTTGTTTAGACAATTGCGGTGTGGCTTCAAGCGTTTTGTGCGTTTTCATCTTTTTCGCCAACCCTTGTTTGCGTACTTCTTTAACATTTTGAGCGTTAGCTGAAAACGCAGTGAACCCTAGAGCCAATATGACCAAGGATAAGAATTTAATTTTTTTCATAATCAAAAAATTTCGAGTAATCAGTTGCAGATTTCCTAAAAAATACTTTTTAATTATAACCAATACATTATATCAAATAAAAAGCATTTGAAATATCAAATTTATTTTTTAGTAAATCCGGTGTTATGGTTTTAAAAAGTTTGGAGAAGTGTATTATTATACTGCTTTTAAATAAATTTATTATTGAGGAGCAAGCAATATGGAAGGTGATGATATTTTAGATTTATGCTTGCTGTATATTTGTTTATAAATCAAACATTTATGTGACATTGAGCGTATCTTTATATCTAATGTGCTTTGTGTTTCATTTACATTTGCATGACAAATTTAATAATTTTTTCATAAAACCAAAAAAATATACAGTTTAATTTAATCTTAGTACATTGTAAATTAAATAAGTTGATTTTTTTTTGAAATGTAAAATGTAAAATAATAAATGTAAAATGTAAAAGTTGTAGGACGCGAGGCTAACGTATTTCTTTCGTATTTAATTGATTTTAAAGTTATTAAAAATAATAATAAAAAAACTTTGTACACGTACAGCAAGCACTTTTATATTTTACATTTATTTAATTTACAATGTACTAAGTAGTCGGACAAAAATAGCACGAAAAACCCACAACTCATTACCTGATACTCACTTTATCCCAATCAATCATTGCATTTCAACAAAAAATAAATACAAGTGTTTGACTAACATGAAAAGGTTATTTTTACTTGTATTTACGCTAATTTCTATTGGGATTTTTATCCAACAAAATACCTATCGCATGAATAATTCAAATGGCATAACGACTCAAACAAAAGCAAAAAACGTACTTGGCGGCGAACTCGAAAGCTGTTGTTTTGAGCCGCTAACCGGCTATTTTAGAGATGGTTATTGTCGTACCGATTGGATGGATAAAGGAACGCATACGGTATGTGCAGTAGTTACCGAAGAGTTTTTGGAATACACCAAAGTACAAGGTAATGACCTTTCTACGCCTTTTCCGCAGTTTAATTTTCCGGGCTTGAAACCGGGTGATAAATGGTGTTTGTGCGCCTCACGTTGGTTGGAAGCCTACTATGCAGGACATGCGCCAAAAGTAAATCTGAAAGCGACACATGAGAAAACTTTATCTATTGTGGGATTAGAAATATTGAAGACTTATGCCCTTGAAGAATAACATAAATTTAAAAAATACACATAGGTGTTTTGTGACATTAAAAAACTAAAATCTAATACTATAATTTTAACATTTTTCATCATATTTTGACATTACAATTACAACATATGGACTTATCCACAATTCGTTAATTCTCAATAAAAACAAAACTATTTTTAACATAACAGAAAAAAAATATTCATAATGTTTGGTTTTTATAGGCAAATATCTATCTTTGTGATACTTCCTTCTATGCTTTCCCCACGAAAGCATCCAGTTTTGTATTAAGTTCCTATTTTATTTAATAGTTGTGACTTCGTTTTCGAGTTCCCGTCTTAATATTGAACTATGAGTCAAGTATCAAATTAATTTATTGTTCAAATTGTAAAATCCACAACAGATGCTTATTTTCCTGATTGCTCTAGGAGCATTTCTCGCAGGAGGGGGGTTCATTTTAGCTACTAATTTTTACTCACACAAGAGTAGAAAACACCAAATGAGAAGGTATTAAAAGCCGATATCATTCACCCAAACATTATGAAAAGCTAAACGAACTATGATTTCCTCTAATATTTAAAAAATCCTTTGGGTCGTGTCCAAAGGATTTTTTTTTGTCCCTATTCAATGTTTACAGTATAATCTTCCACCTCGCCATTCGCATAAATCGCACAACCATCTCTTACATAACTTTCTTTTCGCATTTGTACACGCATACGAGTTTGTCCTTGAGGCACTGAAGCCGGGATTATAATATTAGCCGTTAAAGGATTTTCTCCGTAGCCTTCATAAATTATTTCTCCGGCATCCAAAAAATCTCCATCGCGCGTAAAGTCTATCCAAACCCGCCAATAGACCTTATCAATCGCACCGGAAAATGCAGGAGTCAACGAAAGCGCGTACGTCGAATTGCGTGAAATCAATGTATTCAAATGAGTAAAATCACTATAACCACCATCATCTCCTGAAGGATGATTCAGCGTATTAAAAATAACTTCACTAATGTATTCATTGTCAGAATTTTGCCCGAATGAGTCGCAATAAAAACAAGGTTGGCAATCGCCGCCGCAATCTATTCCCGTTTCGTTTCCGTTTTGAATATTGTCATTGCAGCTCTGAATTGGTCTGCCTTCGCATACGCAATTTTCGTTGAAAGTATCATTCTCTGTGCTTGGGTCATTATCATCACAAGACGTCCCTACAGATGGGCAATCTGTGCCAACGCAGTTGCAATCACCATCCTCTATGTCATTGAATGTCAAAGGATTACTATCATCGCAAAGTGTACCTTCATAGGGGCAGCAAGGTTCACAAAACATACCGCCGCAATCTATATTTTCTTCATCTCCGTTTTGGACGCCGTCATCGCAAATCGCCAAGCCATTGACTATCAAAGTATAGTCTTCGACCTCGCCATTAGGAAATATACTGCAACCATTTGCAGGATAAAAATTGTGTCGCATCTGCACACGCATTTTCGGAAAAGCTCCTGCAAAAAAATCAGGTATCGTGATATTTCCTATGATTTCCTGCTTGCTATTTCCTGCTTGAAAGACTAATTCTTCCACACCAAAAAATTCTCCATCTAAATTAATATCAATCCATACATACCAAAATTGTGGTCCTACCTGCTGTGATACGAAGTCAGGTGTCAATCTAATCTCATACGTTTCACCAAGATTTACCGTCGTAAGAATCGAATTTGAAAAATCCGCGTAACCACCATTATCACCGGAAAGGTTATTTATAGTATTAAATACCACTCTATCAATATATTCGTATTGAGTGCTGTTTCCATATGAAGTGCAAATTTCACAAGGTTCGCAGTTTATCCCACCGCAATCAACACCCGTTTCTGTACCATTTTGAATACCGTCTCCGCAGTTTGTTTCCTCTAATGATTCCCCGATACAATTACATGCTCCATCTGCTATGTCATTAAACGTATCGGGATCGCCGTCGTCGCAAGGCGTTCCTTCGGGCAGGCAACAAGGCAGACAATTGCCACCACAATCAATATCTGTTTCCGTGCCGTTCTGAATACCGTCATTACAAGTCGGCAATAAACAGGGCACACATTCACCACCACAATCCACATCCGTTTCATTATTATTTTGAATGTCATCATTGCATGAATTATTCACCTCAATATCAAGTGACAATACGTGTAATCCATTCGACATATCTAAGGCTAAAATATTTCCCGAAGGGAAAAAAGGATAAATTTCGCTGCAACCCAATGCGCCATTATAGGAGTTATTTTCATAAGTATCAAAATAAGCGGAGCGCGTTATATTCCCCGTATTACTCATATCAAATACGACTACACCATCCTCATAATGCGCTACAAAAATATAGTCGCCAATGACATACATATTTGCGACCAAATTATCGGTATGCACGGGCGCGAGCAAGGGGGCGTGAAAGGTATTGATAATTGGCAAAGCTTCGTGAAAGGTTTCTCCAACGTAAAACAAACCTAGGGCTTGTCCCATCGAATTATCGTTTGCATATGCTAAGATTCTTCCCGTTTCGTCAAGATAACAAGCTCCGATTTCATGCTCCGATTCGGCATAAAATGTGACATTGGGATTTTGCGGATTGTTAAGGTCGTAAGCGAATATTTCGCCCGTAGCATGAACACAGTAAGCAATATCATGTCGCACATAAAGTTGCTTTACTTCACCACGCGGAAGTGGTACATCTGCCATCAAAACAGGCACAGCCGGATTGGTCAAATCAAAGACGAGTAAACCATCCGTGCGTGTGTCCGTACCCGCCGCGTACAGACGTGCACGAGCGTGGTCGATAAAGATATTTTTGCATGTAGAAAAGTGAGTAGTATCTTCCGAAATTTTGAATATAGCACCATCGGGTAAAGCACTCATATCGAAGATTTGCAAGCCTGAATCGCCTTCACTCGCAACTGCGTAAATATAGCCACTAAATCGCTTAAAATCACGACTTTGAACCCATTCGTCTTCAAAAAATTCATCTAGTAAAACAGGGTTTTGCGGCGCAGTCACATCCAAAAAATGAATGCCCGAACGCGAGCCTACAACGGCATATTCATTACCGCTTTCGTCCACGTAACCCCAAAGGTCGTTATAGAAAAAAGTGTCTGTGGGATTATGATTCCATTGACCAAGTAAGGTCATATTTTCGGCGGACTGTGCAATCGTTTCATGTCTAAAAAAAAGGGTAATTAGTAAACAATAAAGTAAGTAGTCAGTATAATTTTTCATGGATATTTTAGTATTGGATTTTTAAATAAAAATCCATCTAAAATATCTCTAATGCGTTTTGTTTTTTTATTGAAAAAACAAAATTTGTGACATTACAAACGTAGCGTAATGCCTCCGGCTTGCGTCGCGTACTACTCGCTAAACTAACGCGGCGCAAGCGGGACGCATTACGCTACGGTTCTTCAATCGAAATCGG
>CALHBW010000445.1 GCA_937930625.1 uncultured Saprospiraceae bacterium
GGGAAAAAAAGGTTGGAAAATTGATAATTTATTAGAAAAAATCCAACAATCGCCTTTTCAGAAAGATATTATTTTGACAGGTTATGTGGCACGGGAGGAGTTGCCTGTGTTATATACGATGTCAGAGATTTTTGTGTATCCTTCTTTGTATGAAGGTTTTGGATTGCCTGTATTGGAGGCGATGTCTTGCGGGGCGCGAGTGATTACGTCGAAGGTATCGAGTTTGCCGGAAGTCGGGGGCGACGCAGCGATGTATTTTGACCCAAATTCGGTGGAACAATTGGCAAATATGATGTTGCAATTGGCTTTTGATGCGCCTTTATTGAAGATTTTATCCGAAAAATCACTTGCACAAGCGCAGCAATTTTCGTGGGAGAAAACGGCGAAAGAGACGCTTAATGTACTACAAACTTTAATGTAAATTGTATTCTAACCCACATCTTTTTAAATGTCGATATTTTTAAAACAAAAATTATTTCTATATTTTTATTTCATTTAAAAATAGCATTTTATAAATTAAGAATATTTTAAATAAAACAAAAAAACATAAGTAATCCGTTTACTAAATTTTTCAAATTTAGTAAACGTAAGCAGAGAATAAATTTTTGTAATTAACTAAAAATCAGTGCATTACTTACGTTTACGGCTACCCGTCTAACTTTGCCTAAAGCGAATACTCGTCAGACGAATACCTTTATTCAGTGCGAATATTTTATGAGACAAATCACTACATTTCACAAAAACCTTCGTCAGACGAGTGCGCCCCGCAACTTGAGTTCGGCAAAGTTAGACGGATAGCCTTTAAACATGCTCTAATATTAATTGGCGGATAAAGAACAGATTCTTTTTGGTTTTGCGGTATTAGTCGGCAGACAAAGGTTCTATTAAGCATCGGTATTTTGACTAATCAAATTTTCACTTCGAGTAAAAGCATTCGTCTGACGACACACACGAAAAAAGGGCAACCCAACCGGATTGCCCTTCATATTTTCTAAAACAACATCTCGTGTTTACGGTTTTACAAACTTCATAGACTGTACGGTATCTCCCGCGACTAATCGTATGAAATAGAAGCCGGAAGTAAGTGCATTGATGTCCAACTGAGTGCGTTGTTGACCAATTGCTTCGTTCAGGTTTTGACTTTGAATGACTCTACCCGTCATATCCATAATGGACAACTGAACTTCGGTAGATTCGATGTTGGTATATTCAACATTGATGTATTCATTTGCCGGATTAGGGAAGATATTCATATCAGTAATGTGAACTTCTGATGCTTGTCTTGTTCCTTCACCTTTGCCCGGTACATCTATACCGAAACCTACAATTTCTACATCTTTACCCGGTACCTCTATATCTATATCTTCGATTTCTATATCCGTTCCATTACCCGGTATCTCGTCTGTCGTTCCTGTTAATTCTACGGCTCTGACACCGCTGGAACAACCCGAAATCGTCACATCATCAAAGTAAACTCTGTCGTTATTCACGGAAGCATCCACTCTGAATCTGATTTTTGTAGTTGATGTAAATGTACCTGTAATCGTCACTGACTCTGTATAACTTGTGTTATTATTGAAATCAGTACCTCTTACCCAAGTCTCAATAGTGCTGTAGCTACTGCCACCATCTGTCGATACTTGCAACCAGAAATCTTCGTTGGAATCCATTCCTACAGGATAGTAAGAGAAATCAACAGTTACTTCTTCAAAACCATTCAAATTTAAGTTGTCGGTAGTCATGACCGATGAACTTGTATTGTCCCTCAAACGAATCGTATAAGAACCGCTTGACGCATAATTTGCATAATTATTTCTATACGAATCAGAACCACCATCGTTCCATATTCCCCATCCACTTTCAAAACTCTCGCTATCTATGGTTACATTGGTGCAGCCACCGCCGCCACCGCCACCGCCACCGTCGCCGGGAGTCGTGAACTCGTAATAACCTGACCAACCGGAGCTGGCACCATCACAATTAGTCATTACTCTGAATGTATAGGTAGAACCTGCTGTGAAGCCTGTTATGCTTTGAGAGTTGGTAGCAGAGTTGAAAGGATAAGCTGTTCCGCCCGCAACGATTTCTATATCATAACTGACAGCACCGTTTACCACATTCCATGTCAAAGTACCTTCAGTTTGTGTCAAACCACTTACGCCCAAACCTGTTGGTGTGTCGCAAGAAGCCGGAGGAGTAGAGCCAACGCAGAAGTTGGTCGTCTCAGAGTTGGTAAATGAACTACCGGAAGCTAATGTGCTGCCACCGCCGATTACTGAGTAAGCACCATTGCCATAGCTACAGCAGATTCCATCACCATAAGCATCACTTATAGTGAAGTCGTAGCATCCGTTAGGTAAACATTCGCTGATAGTTAAAGTGCTACCATCTGCTTGGCTGGCATAAGTACCACCAGAAGCTACTGTTGCACCGCTGCTATTTGTAATAGCCCAACTTGTTTCTTCAGGATAATTATCAAATGTGATAGAAATAGTTACTTCATTTTGGCTACAGCCCGTAGAGCAAGCAGTACAAGGTCCGCCACAGTCAACACCTGTTTCGCCTTGGTTTTGAATACCATCGCTACAAGTCGCCGTAGAACCGCCGCCACCGCCACTGCCACAGCCGCCTGAATTTAATAAACTTGCTCTGAAACCACCTGAATCAAATAATGCACGCATACGTGTTTTTTGTCCTTGCGTGAAAAGATTCATACAACCATCATCAGAGTAATCCATGTAGTTTTGTACCATATCGGTAGAGCTACATGAAACATGACCTGTTGAGCAACCATAATTGGCAGCATCAGAAGTCGGCGTATCTGATACAAAATCATCGGCATTACAATTGCCATCGCCCCAGATGTGGCGAAGGTTGAGCCAGTGACCAACTTCGTGTGTGGTCGTACGACCACCATCGAAAGGTGCTTGTGCCGAACCAATCGTACCAAAATATTGAGGACTCATGACTACACCATCAGTTGCAGCACTACCGCTACCGGGAAATTGAGCATAACCCAAAATTCCACCACCGATGTTACAAATCCACATATTCAGATAGCTGTCACGAGACCAGGCATCAACACCACCATTTGATGAGTATTTCATGGCATCGTTGGTTCCCCATTCACTTCTATTATAATATTTTCTTGTAATACCGCTTGTTGCATTTCCATTAGGATCGACAGTAGCAAGGCAGAATTCGATTTCTGTATCTGCTGCTTGCGACCATGTATTATTGGCATCGCTATTCATGCGTCTGAAGTCGTCATTTAGCACTTGCATCTGTGATTGTATCTGTGCATCGCTGATATTTTGAGCATTTGATTGATAGATAACATGCACAACGACGGGAATGGTAATAACACCATTGATTTTTTCTTCCGACGATTTATTGATGAATCTTTGTGTATGCTCTTCAATCAGGCGAAGTTGTTCGGCGTGCTTAGGATCGTCTTGTTGAAGTTGAGTCAGGTCTTTGGTTGCACAATTTCTTTGTGCGTTTACATTTTGAATATTGACAGCCATTAGTAGGATTGCTGTCCAACAGAGTATAAATGTTCTCATGTTTGATAAAGAAAAGATAAAATTAGTTAGTAAAATTATAGTGTATCATTAAGTGGGGAGTACACTACCGTATTCCAAATTTCCTGCAATGTAAACAGGATTTTCCAAAAATGTTGTTTGGATCTCGTAAAAAGATTGAAAACATGTTTTTTTTCGTGACAGGCATATAAGTTAGTATTTTATAAAGCTAATGTGATAAGAAAATACGTTCAAAACATATGTTAAATATTCACAAATAATTGATTTTCAATTATAAAAAACATTAAAGAAACACATATCCACCGAATGTTTTTTAACATAAGTTAAAGTTATAATTACAAATTTGTGACATGATATTGCTTTTATTTACAATACAAAAATATCGAAAAATGAGGTTAGAGACTGTACAGAATATTAGAAAGTAAGAAATTAAAAAACGAATTTAAATACCGAATATTTCACGCAGAGAGCGCAGAGTACGCGGAGAAATACTATAAAATCTCTGCGACCTCTGCGTTCTCTGCGTGAATCCGCATTTTCCGAAATTTACCCCGTTCACGGTATAAAATCACTTTGGTACTCGCGAATACACGCCATGATTATCAAACCATAATGATTTATCTTCTCCATTCACATCGCCATCAAGATTAAAATCGGGCGGACAATAATCATCAAAAGTACCATTGCCTTCCAGCCAAATACTTTTATCCAATCCATCTACAATCGAACTTGGTATATCTGATTGGTCGGCATCAGCAGCAAACATTACCCATTCGCCTGTCGGGAGTTGCTTTTGCCCAAATCCCAGACCAGTAATATAACTATCGGATGCCCTGAAATCATAGGTCAGTTGATTATTGACCACACTGATTGCCGTGGGTGTCATGATGTTCATATGATTGCGGTGGTCGATGACGACATAAAATTCCGTCCCCATTGTTTCGGTCAATACGCAAGGATTCGGGAAAGTGATGCGACCATCTTGGTGAACCAAAGCAGCAGTTTGGACAACTTCGGTATCTTTAGTCGCTCCGTTTCGGAAACTGACAAGTACCCAGTCTGTTTCTGTGCCGATATAGTCGTCATCTGTCCAGTTGAGTCCTTCCGTACCCATATAATTCCACGGAGGTTTATTATAAGGTTGTCCTGACGGAGTTGGAGGTGAAGCGGGGTTTGCAGGAGTTTGTCCGGGCAGCAGACCGCGAATAGTATTGAGATGTGTAACCATTTGTCGGGTAAGTGTATCGAAAGGTCCTTCCATGTATGCGTATAACTCAAGCTCAATATGGTCGTCAGCAAATTCGCAGGAAAGTGCTTCATCGCAAGTTGCTGCGGATAGATGTTGTACGAAGAAATTCGTCAGATTGAGTATTGTATTCCAGCTATAAAAAATCGGGTCGGCATGAACCGCTTCTTGCGGAAAATTAACTTGCACTAATATATTATTTTCAATCAATGCATTATACAATATCCCACTTTGAAAAAATGGTACGGTACAATCTGCTGTACCATGATAAATGCTGAAGGGTGGCTCATTACCGTCTATATAGTTTATTGGGTTAGCGGACTGCACCTTATCTGCACATTCAGTGACCAGGCAGCCCATTAACTGCGACACCATAGAGCCGGGTTCTTCGTAGATGACGGGTGAGTCGCAGGTGCTTGGGTACATATTATCTACTTGCAGGAAGTCTGTTGGTCCGAAAAAATCAATGACAGCTTGTACATCACTGCTTTCATTTGGGTAGCCAAGATGATAGCCTTCAAGGCTATCAATACCCATAGCAGCACCAAGCATAGCGGCAAGGTGTCCACCGGAAGAATGTCCCATCACGCCAATGGCGCAAGGGTCAATCTGGTACAAATCGGCATGATGGCGGATATGTCGAATAGCGGTTTTGCAATCATGTATTTGGGCGGGCCAAATGGCTTCTGTACTGTATCGGTGGTTGATGTCCACGATAACGTACTGGGCATCTTCGTAAAGTCGGCGGAGGTCGTTGCGGAGTGTACCTTTTTTAGTGCGGTTTTTCCACCCACCGCCGTGGATATAGACCACAGCAGGGCGCGGTGATCCGGTATTGGGAGGAATATAAACATCCAGCAGGTGGTTCTGCAATCCATCGCCTACGTAATCAATGTCACGAAAAGTAGGCTCTATTTGGGCAGTCAAGGGTGTTGTCAATAAGACATAGAACGCCAAAGCGAGCAAGCTCGAAAAAGTCGGGTGTATCACAGCTAGGTTAGGTTGTCGTACTTTAATGTCTTGATGGATTTAATTGGATTTTGGACATTGGGGAATTCGGAAACTGGGAAATTCGGCTCATTTTCACAAATACCTCATTAGCAATTATTTAAAATTTATTAAAAAGAAATAAAATGTAATATTTTTTATTTTGTAAAATTTTGTAGGTTCTTTGACAATTTTTGCAAAACGTAATAGAACACAGATTTGACGGATTATGCGGATGACACAGATTTTTTTAGAATGTTTTTAATTTAATTAAAATTTCATTTAAAATCATTTAAAAAACAAATAAAAACAATTTATAATTATATTTATTTCAAATAAAAACGAAAAAAATCCGCATAATCTGTATCATCCGCTAAATCCGTGTTCTATTTCGCTTGCTTTTTTGCAAAAATTGTCAAAGAACCATTTTGTAAAACAAAATTTTACGAAATTCCTAATTCTCCAAAGTCCAAGATTTAAGGAACGTTCAAAAAAAATACTTTCACCACTTAGATGGCGAACTTATCCTTTGAACATTTTTAAGCGTGCGGATACTCTTTTAGGGCAAGAGTTTGTGACATCGAAGTACGGGGAAAAACAAATAGCACTCTACAAAATTACATGATAGAATAAGAGTTTTATCGCGTAATCTTGCAGAGTATCAAATAAATACACCCAAATATAGAAAGATTTTTTATTTTTTTGCGAATTACAAATAATTGTTTTTTGTATAATATTAATTTAATACAAATTATTCATTCAATTTCCAATTATACTCCATAAAGTCAATCTTTGCATTTGACTTTAATTGTGTATTAGCATATTTATTGATAAAGGTTTTTACATCACCAAAATCATTTGCGTACCAATTGAATAATTGAGATACCTTCGCCGACTTTGGGCTGATTTCATTGAACTGTGAGTTATTAATAAAACTCTTGGTTTGACGTTCAAAATTACTTTCCAAATTGCTTGCCGTCCATGCCTGGTTGAGCAAGGCAGGGCAGGATTTAGCCGCACAATTTACTGCAAAATGTACGCGTGCATCTTTATATTTTTTCAATAAAATTTCTTTCTCAATTTGGTCGAGGGTGTAGGTTTGTCCGCCGAGTTTTATCCAGCGTTTGCTCCACGGCTTGCCGCCTTCCAAATCTGTAATACTTCCCAATGGATAATTATCTAAAATCAGTTTTACCGTGAATGCATTATAAGCATTTATCCAATATGCCATCGTCTTGGAACGTCCCCAGTCGGATTTTGGTGGGTTGTTGGCAAGTAAGTCGAGGTAATCTTGCAATTTGCCATTATCTGACTTAAATCCACTATAACTTACTGTACCCGTTGAACTTACGTGCTGGCGTAGGAGCGCGTCCCATGCTTCGTGCGAAAGGGGTAGTTTGGGTTTTGGAATAGGTTTTTCTTCTACCTTTGGAGCAGGTTTTTCGACGACAGGTGTAGGAGCAGGTTTGTTTTCAACCTTTGGAGGAGGTGGTGGAGTGACCACTTTTTCTTTGATAGGTTTCACGATTGTTTTCGCAGTTTCAGTAGCAGTTGTCGTTGTGGTTTGTACGGCTTCTTTCGTTTCCCACGTTACTTTTTCCGCAGTATTTTTGGCTTCTTCCGCTTCGCGTTTGACCGTTTCTTTTACTTTTTCAGCAGCTTGTTTGGGTTTCGTTGTGCTTGTTTCTTCGGATTTTTTTGGCGTTTCTTTTTTAGTTGTCGTTTTTACTTTTTCCTCTTGTGCTTTGGCATCCGCAAGCGGCTGCGCTTCGGTCGTATTTTCGACTACTTCTGTTGTTGCTTCAGTTATTTCAGTCGTCGTTTCAGTAACTGCTTGAGTGGTTTCGGTGGTCGTTTTTGTGACGACTTCGTGTTTTGTGGTATTGTCCGTACCACTTGTGCAAGCCATCAAACTGAAAGCTATAATTGCCGCTAAGGTCCAATTGATTATTTTCATAAAAAAGAATTTTAGACGAGAGATGTGAGACACGAGAAATTTTAGACGCAAAAAAGAAACTCTATTTTCAAAAAATAATATCTCTCGTCTGAAGTTTCTTATCTCGCGTCTGTCCCTCATTTAACGTAAATTAAGGGTGACTGTTGTGAAGGAAATATTGAAATGTATTTTTAACGACGAAAATTCAAGGATTAGATGATTTTTGATTTTCGATTTTTGATTGATTAATACGTAGCTCGTAACCCGTAACACGCAATATTTCCCACGAAATAAAGGCGAATAACAAGGTGTATTCCAGTGCAACTATCCATAAATTTTCGGAAAATTCAGCGTAACTGTAATTCACATAGGTCATCACTATCAGCCCCGACCATAGTATCGGATATCGAAATCGTGTCAATACAGACAAAGCAATCATCAAGCTCAAATACCAGGGATGTACGGTAGTCGCCAGCAATAAGAAAATCGTTGTTGCAAAAAGCCATTGAACGGGAAGTTTGGCGTAGTCCACCCCCCAGCCCCCTCCAAAGGGGGAGATAGGATTTGTTTCTCCTCCAGAGGGGGAGATAGAATCTGTTTTTCCTTCAAAGGAAGAAATAGGATTTGTTTCCCCTCCAGAGGGGGAGATAGAATCTGTTTTTCCTTCAAAGGAAGAAATAGGATTTGTTTCCCCTCCAGAGGGGGAGATTTTTTGCTTTGCAAAAGACGCATTATATTCGTCTCCCCTTTCGGAGGAGAGGTTTCCAAGCACTTCTCCCCCTTTGGAGGGGAAGTCTCCAAGCACTTCTCCCCCTTTGGAGGGGAAGTCTCCAAGCACTTCTCCCCCTTTGGAGGGGGCTGGGGGGTGGACAGCGTTGGTTTTCTTCTTCCAAAAAGCCATCACAAAAATACTCACAGCCGTTATCAAAGCTAAAACGGGACCCAATACTTGAATGAGATTATATCCACTGATTTTCAAGCCAATATAACGCAATGCGTAGTATATGCTTGCGTTATATTCAAATCGCTGAAAGTATAAATCAAGACTGTCTGCGAGGTTTTTTATGGTATTTAAATTGAAAAATGGCAGAAAACACAAAATGACCATTACACCAACTATGAGAAAGTAAATTATCGCCTTTTTCCAGCCTAATTTTTTAATTAAAAAAGGCAATAACATCAATGGAATGAGTTTGGAAAGTACTGCAAATGACATTGCAAATGCGGAGTTTATCCATTTAAATTGGGTCAAAAACCATAGTGCCAATAACACAAAAAATACCATTGCAATTTCAAAATGTACATTGGCAAAAGCATCCCAAATAATAAGTGGATTGAGGGCGTATAAGAGCGTATTTTTTCGCGGTAGCGAATAATGTTGTAATAATTTTATTAGTAAAAAAAATGTACCTGCTTCGAATAGCAATAAGACCAATTTCATTACGACCATACTAGCCCAAATATTTTTCGGAAAAATAAAACTTGCCCATGCAAATATACTTTGTGGGACGGGCGGATAGACAGTGAAGTAGTCAGGAGAATTGAGTTGGTTAAATAAATTTTGGTCGATACCTGTGAGGTTGGGCTTGTTTTCGATGTAGTGTTTTGGCAATTCAGCGAATGGGCTTATACCATTGATAATCAGCCGTCCATCCCAAATGAATCGGTAAATATCATCCGATAAATTGGGCATCACAAATACTAATACCAAGCGCAAAAACAAACCCAAGCCCAGCAAGATATGAATTGCCCGATTCCCCTCTACGTACCGACAAATCACCGCATACACCACAAAGAAAAAGCCGTAGAAAAACAGCAATTCTGTAAAATCATGCTGCCGGATAAACAAGCCAAAACCCACCGTTAGTGAGATGAGCGAGATGCTCAAAATAAGCAGTAAATTATCGTATTTGCTTTTGGATTTTAGCATGATTTAGCGAATAATTTGTACTTCTTCAAATAAATCTTCAATCGTCAATTGATTGGTTACGATGCTCAGATAATATTTATTTTTGATGACACCGGAGGCGGTCAGAAATGTCAAAAATATATTTTTTTTCGTTGAATCTTGCGTTTTGAATACTTCAATTTTCTGTTGGAGTTGTTCGGCGTATGTTTTGCTGATTTCGTAAGGTTGCTTATTGAATTTCAGTTCAAAAAGATTGATGCAGTTATCCGCACGGTCAATGATAAGGTCAATTTGAGTGCCTTGTTTGCTGTCATTTCCCTTGCGCGCCCAAGTGTATTCATTCGTAATGACGCCGTTGATACCAAGTGCTTTTTTGATGGGAGCGATATGCTTGAAACAAAGATTTTCGAAGGCAAAACCGAGCCATATCGTATATATTGATTGCTTGGATATTTGTTGCCAACTAATTTTTAAAGTACTGTTTTTCAAAAACTTAAAATAAAATATCGTGTATTCATCTATGAGGCGATACAGCGATTTTTTCTTTTTCCCTGAAGGTGGGAATACTTGTTTGACGAAACCACATTCGATGAGTTCTTTTAGAAGAATTGTCAATCCACCATTGCTGTCAAGTCCGGTTTTGTCGATGATTTCGCTACGCGTGAGTCCTTTATTTTTGGTGGTAAGCGCAGCCACAATTTGTTCGTGTTGCTCACTGTTTTTGAATAGTGCAGCGTATAAATTGCGAAATTCTTGTTTCAAACTCGCTTGCGGCACAAAAAATAAATCATCCAAAATCTGCGCGACACTGCGCCCCGGTTTTACATTTTTCAAATAAAAAGGAATCCCTCCGATACACATGTAGAGCTGCGCGATGTCTTTGGTGGTCAGTGAGATATAATTCATTTCGAGGAAAGAACGGGTTTCGTGAAGCGTAAAAGGCATCAATTGGACGTGCGTAGTAATGCGATTGTGCAAGCCACCTGTATCGTTGATAATTTTTTTGATAATCCACGAAGCAGCCGAGCCGCAGATGACCAAAATAATATCCTCGCGTTTGGAGCAGTATTGATTCCAAAAATTGTCGAGTGCTGCCAAAAAACCGGAACGCGGCGTCTCAAACCACGGGATTTCATCCAAAAAAATAACCTTTTTGTGATTAGTGTCGAGCGTATTTAAGTAGGATTTTAATTGGGCAAAGGCTTGCAGCCAGGTCTTAGGCGGAAGTATGGGGACGGGACTGACTTCTTGCAAAGTCAGCCAAAAATTTTCTAATTGCTGCGCGAAACTTTTTTTGTGCAAACCGCTACACTCAAATACAATATGCGTTTTGTACACCTCGCGCACCAAAAAGGTCTTACCGACTCGTCGCCTTCCATAAACTGCTACAAATTCAGGCTCATCTTTCTCTAATAATGATTGTAATAGTGCAATTTCCGCTTTTCTTCCGGCTAATTTCATACTGAATTGATTTATAATTCACCAAAATTAATAAAAAAATACAGTTTTGGCAAAATATAAATTTTATATTTTGCCAAAATTGACAAAAAATTATTGTTTTGGCGAATTATAGTTTTTTATATAGACTCACCTAAGTTGAATATTCAGCCCTCAATACTCAAAAGGGTTGGTCAACATTCGATATAGAAGTCTTAATTAGCAAGAGAGTAAGGTGATAAATGAAGGACGTTTTGGGCAGGAGATGCTCTTGATTATTTCTTCGGATGGGAAAATAAAGTGGTACTGCCCAAAAGTATTGTTGGTATATATTGTTGTAATTTTCACGAAAATGCCGGACGGAAGCGTTTTTCCATAAAAATAAAAAAAATCGCGTTCGTATTGCGCCTGTTTTGAAGGTGATGTGTATAACAAATTGCACAAACTATCTCACGCAGAGAACGCAGAGTTCGCAGAGATATTTGATTATCAGCCCTCCGCGCTCTCCGCGTGAAAATCATCTATTGTGCAATTTGTTGCACACACTTGCAGGTGTTTTCAACTTGGAATAAGCTCAAAAAGAAAAAGCCGAACACAAATGTATTCGGCTTTTTCTATATCTCTAACAACGTCTTTTATGGACGAACAACTACTAATTGTTGTGCTTTAGAGCGTCCCTCTTGTGCTACAACAGTTACAAAATAAACGCCTCCACTCAAGCCGGAAACATCCAATTGATACTGCGTCAAAGAGCCGGTCAGCCCTATCGGTATATTATTGAGTGTTCTGCCTAAGGCATCTATCAAGACAAGATTGGCTGTGCCTTGTAGCTCACTTTCGATGGAAAGTGTGACAAATGATTCGCTAACAGGATTTGGAAAGATGCTGACATCTGCCGCGAAAGACTCATCTTCACGCGGCTGACTACCCGATTCACATCCATCAGGACAAACTTCGGTTGTAAATCCAAAGTCTTCGCCTATCGTAATTTTACCAAAATCCGAATTGTCTGGTGCATCGGGTCCCGAACCATAAACAATCACTACTTGGTCAATACATTCCGTAAATTCTACTAATACACTCTCGTCGTGACCTAAGGCTGAATTGGTTGTTGCTGTGGCACAATTGCCATTGATAGCTACGCTGCCGTCAAGTGATGTGATACTCGGCATGATTTGAGTATCGTCATCTCCTAGCAAACCATAGACACAAACCTTTTCTTGCTGTTCTGAACCACCGGTTTTGTAATCCAAATCAACAATGTCAAAAAGAACATGGCTGGATACTTCGGAAAGTGTGTAGGTAATTACTACCTCATCTTGTCTGCTATTCGGATCAGTGCCTATTTGCAAGCCCGAATCATCTGCGATAGTACGCCCAAGGATGTTGTCATTATCTTCGATGTCGATGCTGATGTTTTGACCACCGAGGTCGTATTCATCTGAAGTGGCATTGTCGTTCCATCTTGCATCATTGTCTTCGAAGTCAAGCGTGTAATCCTCACAGGTCTGCGATACTGTACATTGTCCCGAACAAACATCTGTACTGAAACCGAGGTCTCTACCGATATGTATTCTTGAAAAATCCGGATTGTCCGGTGCATCAGGTCCCGAACCATATACGATAACGATTTGGTCGATACATTCATCGAAAGTCACCAAAATACTTTCATCGTGACCTAAGGCTGAATTGGTTGTTGCGGTGGCACAATTGCCATTGATGGCTACACTACCATCTAATGATTCAATAGTCGGCATGATTTGAGTATCATCGTTGCCAAGTAAACCATATACGCAAACTTTTTCCTGTTGTTTTGAACCACCGGTTTTGTAATCCAAATCAACAATGTCGAAGGCAATATTACTCGCTACTTCTGAAAGTTGATAAGTAATCACCGCAACATCATCTCTATTATTTGGCTCAATACCTACTGAAATACCTGCATTAGATTCATCATTATATTCGAGAACATTGTTATCGTCCTCTATATTAATATTAAATGTTTGGTTGCCTACAGTGTAAGAACCCGATGTGTCATTGGTATGCACGATACCCGAATCGTTGAAATCCAATGTATAATTCACACATTCATCTGACGGACATTCTGCGGGATTCCCGTCTGCATCACAACAGGTTCGGGCAACGGTAATTGGGTTAGACAAATCAAAACAACCTGATAAATCACCTGCATTCATTCCGACCATTGCACCTTGTACTTCATCAAATGCTAAATACCAAATCAAACAAGTGCCAATTCCCGCACCATCTAAATCAAATGGTGGAGCAGGTGGTAAGGCTAATATATTCAAATCTGCATCCGTAATCACCCATGCTGAATTGGTCGCCGAAGAACCCGAAATAGTTACATCAAGTGGGTCAGGTACGCCATCTACGCAGATTGTAGTCTCTGTGCTACCGTCTGCTAAAGCAATCGAACCACCTTCTTCATCACAACAATCTACTCTATCTACGGTAATTGGATTTGACAAATCAAAACAACCTGATAAATCACCTGCATTCATACCGACCATTGCACCTTGTACTTCATCAAATGCTAAATACCAAATCAAACAAGTACCGATTCCCGCACCATCTAAATCAAATGGTGAGGCTGGTGGTAAGGCTAATATATTCAAATCTGCATCCGTAATCACCCATGCTGAATTAGTGGATGAAGAACCTGAAATAGTTACATCAAGCGGGTCGGGTACGCCATCTACGCAGATTGTAGTCTCGGTGCTACCGTCTGCAAGTGATATTGTACCACCATCAGGTTCTTCTCTAATGACAGTAAGCGGATTGGAAAGCGCGAAACAGCCCGTCAGGTCGGATAGGTTATTGCCCATCATATTACCCTCAATATCGTCGTAACGCACATACCAGATAAGGCAAGTACCCGGACCAGCACCATCTAAATCAAATGGTGGCGCAGGTGGCATTGCCAATATATTATTGGAATCATCTGTAATTATCCAGCCTGAATCGCTGCCTGTACCGCCGTTGGTCGTTACATCAAGCGGGTCGCCGATGCCATCTACACAAATTGATGTAGAGGTACTTCCATCTGCTAAAGTAATGTCATTTACCATGACATCGCAACAGCCTTCTTCTCCAAGTGTAATATCTTCCTGCCATACATTCTCACATCCAGTATCCACACCAACTATTGTAATGTTAGTATAAGTACCTGCACACAAATCCTCTATTGCAATATCATTAGGAGACATGAAAGGTCCTTCCTCAAATGTCTCTCCATTTAAAGTGTATCTTACCATGAATTTTCCGGTAAGATTGAAATTAGCATCAATAATAAGAGAGCCGTTACAACTGCCACAATCGGCATCCTGACCTTTATTTACATGATCCCATGCTGCACCGTTTCTATATACTGTAATTGGATTAGAGAGGTCAAAGCATCCTGTCAAATAACCTGCGTTTCCACCAACTTCGGCACCGTGTACTTCATCAAATGCTAAATACCAAATCAAACAAGTTCCAATTCCTGCGCCATCTAAATCAAACGGCGGCGCAGGCGGCAAAGCTAAAATATTCAACTCATCATCCGTAATCACCCATGCTGAATTAGTGGAAGAACCACCCGATAAAGTGACCTCAAGCGGGTCGGGTACCCCATCTACACAAATCGTCGTTGCATCATTACCATCTGCTAAGGCAATCGAACCGCCATCTTCTTCACAACAATCTCCGCCACTATCAATACTTACATGGTCATCATCACATCCGGCTTCATAATAACCAAGATAATATCCACTTTCGGTATATACCAACCATATATCATGTTCATAGGAAAGTTGATCGTATTCTTCTCCCGGATATAAGGTCCTCGCATAATATAGATAACCAAAATAATACAAATAGATTTCCACTGTTTCGCAACCTGCATTTTCAAATGTAATTGTAGGTGTACAAGACTCAGAAAAATCTTCGTAATCAGCTCCAACCTCTGTAATCATAGACGGATTATCATCGTCTAATGGAGTGAAATAACTCAGATCACTCGTTGCGTGGATTCCCTGACAAACGAATAAAATCAATGCCGTTGCCAACAAGATTTTTAAGCGACTGCCCAATGGATGTTTTTGAATATTTATTTTCATAAGAAAGATTAAAGTTTAATTTAAATATATTTGATTTAAAAATCAACGAAACAAAACATTTTTAAAGAGAAATAAAAAATTGTCTCAATGCACCAAGATGCGTGTTGGTCATAGAGATATAATATCAAGTATTAAACTTCAAGGAAGTGGAATGTTCCCTAATCGTCCTAAATTTTAAAAGTCCGAGCTAGAGAAGCAAGAGCATAAGTGGGATGAAGCACTCAAAAGATTCCAGAATGTAGCAAAATAAAATTATTGCATCTTCTGAATTGTGTATGATGTGGATATAATAAGGAACAGATTTGTCAATCTTTAAACTATCTTTAGCTTTATAAAACAATTACTTGTTTTGTAGCTTGTTGACAATAAGCAATTTAAGTTATAATCATCAAATAAATCGAAGCTGTTTAACTTTCTATACTTTAAAAGAACAATTTACTTTTATGCGTAAAATAATATTGTTATTTTCAATAATAATATATAAAGTTCAACGAAAAAATGTGTTGTTGGGGTCTTTCCATATGATATAATTGTTGCGTGTTTAACAAAAATTATTACGCAAGTTACAAACTAACAGGCAAAATATAGCATTGTTTGGGCATACACTAAATATAAATGTCGTACAGAATACAAAATAGGTATTGTTTTAATTTTTTTTCCGTTTCTTTAAACATTTACCCCAAGTTGAATATGTAGCCCTCAAGTTTTGATTGGGCAACTCGTCTGACGAATTTGCCTTATAAATTAGGTAATAATTATAAAAGCAAAAAAGCCTCGAGTACTCTACCCTACTAAAATTCAGTTAGTGAAAGAAACAAAATAACTTCGACAGCTATATGGCTTCTTTTACGCTTATTTTCCCATTGCTTTCAAGATAGTGTCGTTGATTGTTTAGACTCCAAAATTAATCATCTATTTAGATATATTTTGTGATATTTATCACATAATAAGAGATATTTATACCATTTTACCGAATTACCTAATTTCCTCTGTCCAAAGCCTAATTAAGTTTATAGGTTTGAATTTCCAAAGAACAAATCTAAATTAGCCTAGCCTATTTCTATTCAAATTCTCAAAAAAATGTATCTTGCAAGGGTGCAAAATCGAATCATATATTTCGCCTTTATTTTATTGGCATTGCTCTTGGTAGTTTGCAATACACCGACCAAGCAAGCCGTCGAAACACCCGCGTACAAAAATCTGCATGATACGGTAGATTATGTGGGGATGCAGACCTGCCGTTCTTGTCATCAAAATATCTACGAAACCTACATCCACACCGGCATGGGCAAGTCATTCGACCATGCTACGATGAGCAAAAGTGCTGCCCGATTTGACCAACACGCCATCGTATACGACCCGAATAGCGATTTTTATTACAAACCCTTTTGGCAAGATAGCATACTGTATATCAAGGAATTTCGTATGGAAAATGGCGATACTATACACAGTCGTACCGAGCGTATCAGCTACGTCATCGGGTCGGGGCAGCACACCAATTCACACCTTATCAATGAGAATGGCTATGTCACACAAGCTCCGATTACTTTCTATACACAAGACGAAAAATGGGATATGGCTCCCGGCTTCGAGGGCGGTACAAATTCGCGCTTCTCCCGTATCATCGCCACCGAATGTATGACCTGCCACAATCACCTGCCCAACCACGTAGCAGGCTCGGAAAACAAATACGCTGCCGTACCTCGCGGTATCGAATGTGAGCGTTGTCACGGACCGGGCGAAGTGCATGTGCGCGAAAAATTGGCAGGAAATATCATTGATACCGCCCAATATATTGATTACAGCATCGTCAATCCCGTTAATCTTCCCGTTGAATTGGAGATTGATATTTGCCAACGCTGCCACTTGCAAGGTACGGCGGTGCTGAATGAAGGCAAAGACTTTTTCGACTTTCGTCCGGGCATGAAATTGAATAAAGTG
Organism: uncultured Saprospiraceae bacterium; assembly: GCA_937930625.1. Lineage (GTDB taxonomy): Bacteria > Bacteroidota > Bacteroidia > Chitinophagales > Saprospiraceae > JAHDEO01. The sequence continues at coordinate 17,120 of CALHBW010000445.1, forward strand.
ATGAACGTTTTCTTGCCGCGTTATACCAATTCGCACGACAAATTTATCATGGCATCGCAGGCAGACAGGATGCGACTGAGTAAGTGCTTTACAGTGGGCAAAATGAGTTGTACTTCCTGCCACAATCCGCACCACAGTATCGAAGCGACCACTACTGATACCTATAATAATGCCTGCAAAAATTGCCACAGCAAAACCGAGCGCGAACTATGCAGCGCACCCAAAGCCGAACGCATCGCCAAACAAGACAATTGCGTTGATTGCCATATGCCCAAAAGCGGCAGCATTGACATTCCGCATGTACGCATCACCGACCACGCGATAGGCGTTCCGGTAGCCGAACCTGAGAAGAATGACATCGCACGATTCATTGGTTTAGAGTGTCTTACGAATGAAAATCCTTCTGATTTGGATATGGCGCGGGGCTATATTGCCCTCTATGAAAAATTTGTACCGGAGGAGCAAATGTTGGATTCGGCGGGCTATTATCTATCGAAATCCGATGCCAATATTTCCGATAAATTAAGGACACTTGTACATTATCATTTCACCAGAGAAAACTACACAGATATAGTCGCTTACACGAAAAATACTATGCCCAATGATGTTTCGGACGCTTGGACGGCATACCGCATCGGCGAAGCATTTTCTAAATTGGGCGAGATAGATAAGGCATTGATTTTTTATGAAAAAGCCGTTGAATTGCGCCCTCTGAATTTAGATTTTAATAATAAATTGGGAACTACTTATTTGCAAAAACAAAACATCGCCAATGCCCGCGAAATATTTGAATTTATTTTATCAGAAAACAAAAAACAAGCAGTCGCGTGGAATAATTTGGGTTATATTTTTCTATTGGAAGGCAAAACCAAACAAGCCAATACACACTTCGACGAAGCCCTCGCCCTCGACCCCGATTACGAATTGGCAATGATGAATAAGGTCGGTTATTTTCTCACAAAAAATGACCTCTCCAATGCAGAAAAATGGTTGAATCGCATCCTCAAAAAATTCCCCGAAAATGAAAAAGCAAGCGAAATGCTTAGACGCTTAAAAGCAATGTAATTCATTGACTATCATCTCTTATTAATTATGAAATGGACACCACTTATGTTTTTCTATCTGCTTTGCGCTATTGCCGGACTGATAGTGCCTTGGTATTATAATCTTCAATTTATGCTGCATGGAGACGAGCCGTTTACTATCCGCAAATTTATCGGTGATGGCATGGCTACGCCGCTTTCTTCTTCGCTCACAACGGATTTTTTGATAGGTGCATCAGCTGCATTTATGTGGATGATTGTTGAAGGTATTCGACTGAAAATGAAGCGATTGTGGCTGTATGTCATCGTGACATTTTTGGTGGCTTTTGCTTTTTCGTTTCCTTTGTTTTTGTTTTTTCGGGAAAGAAAATTGCAAATATAAAGTGGGCGCGAACAGGAAGTGTTGCCCTAAGTTAGTCTCATTCGCCGTTCCAAAAAATGCTGTATTGCCTCCCGCACTGGCTCATCCATACGAAATAATTCATAGTGAATATTCATATCCAACATTTTTTTACGAATATTTTTTAAATAATTTTGAAGGCGAACTTCATACTCGGCTTTCGCTTGTCGGGTGTGAACTTGCGTGGTTTTTCCCGTCTCCAAATCTTGAAAAGTGAGTGTTCCCTTAAAATTAAAGTCCAATTCATTAGCTGCCATCAAATGAAAAAGCAGCACCTCATTTCCCATTGAATTGAGTTGTTTTAAGGTATTGAATAATTCATCATTCGCTTGGTACATATCCGTCAGAAAAATAACAATTTCCCGACGCGGACGAATATCAAATAAAGCCTGTATGTTTTTATTTTCGGGAAATTTTCCTTGCGGAGAAATATTGATTAATTCCTGTAAAAAGTGTTGATAAAACTGTCGGCGCGGGCGGGGCGTACATTCGTATAATTTACTGTTATTCAGTGCATAAAGTCCGATTTTATCGCCTTGTCGCTGCGTTATCCATGCTAATGTGGCGGTCAGGTATCGTGCAAATTGAATCTTAGAAATCCCTTCATCTTCATGCAACATCGAAGCACTCGCATCTATGATAAATCGCGCCGTTACCTGCGTCTGCACCTCTGCCTGTCGCACATAAAAGCGGTCGCTACGCGCATACAATTTCCAATCCAAGAGACGCAAATCGTCTCCCGTTTCGTAGTTGCGATAATGGCTAAACTCCTGTCCAAAACCCGTCTTCGTACTATGATGCAAGCCCAAATGTAGCCCCTGCACCGCACGATGCGCGAGCAACTCCAAACCTTCTACGGTATCAATACTTAAATGTTGAAATGCTTTGATGTTTTAATTTTGAATGAATGAATTTTGAATGAATGAATAGTATTCACCCGTTCTTTTCTAATATATTTATACTTAACCTTTGTATTATAATTATTTTAAATATTATTGAAAATTTATTAGTCAGTATTTTATAAATAATTTAAAATTATAATGAAAAAGTCGAGAAAATGAATACTAGGTTAAAGATAAGTTTTTGTTTTTTAGTGAAAAAAATTTAAGTCACATTAATTATCTTATGTTAATCCATACACCTCTGTTTTCGACTATATTTATGTCATTAAATTGACTTAAACTTTTAAGATACAAACAATTATTTGAAAAGTGGAGAGATAAGTTTATATTCGCAACATAATGAACTATTCATTATGCGAAAGTTTACCTAAAAATTCTCAATAAATTCAAGTGTGATTAAAATTTTGATTTTTGGTTTTAGAACCTGTTTAAAAGGCTATCAGTTTAAGTTTGCTTGCGGGATAGTACTCGTCTGACGAAGGTTTTTGTGAAATGTAGTGATTTGTCTCATAAAATATTCGCATTGAATAAAGAGATTCGTCTGACGAGTATTCGCTTTAGGCAAAGTTAAATGGCTAGCCGTTTAAAATTACTACTTCCTGAAAATCAATACCTTACGAGCTTGGCTTCACATCAAATCAGTTATTTATCCTGATAAATGTCTTCTTTGATGTCTTGCCAAAATTGTAATCTATTGACTTTAGAAAAGTACAAATTTAAACAAGTTCTTAGTCAAAATTCATTCATTAGGAATTGCCTGTCAATCATTTTACAAACTAAATTTACATGACAATTTTTACAAAAAATACATTAAGCCTGTTCTTTGCAATGGGTATCTGGCTAAATTTTGCCAATGCACAATCCTCAACTTATGAAGAAGTGTACAACATCATGCAAACCAAATGCGCTACGCCAAGCTGTCACGCTGCTATGAATCCGGCGGGGAGTTTGGATTTAAGTGGTTCATTGGCAGATGTTTATGATGCTTTGGTGCGTGTGACACCTACGAATCCGACTGCTGCCGCGAAGGGCTGGAAACTTGCCGACCCGGGCTATGTCGAAAGAAGTTATTTGCTCAATAAAATCGCTACAACGGAATGGGACGACGACTTTGCGCTCGAAGCTGCGGAGGGTACAACGATGCCGCCGCCGGGGTCGGGTATCGCGCCTTTGTCGGAAAAGGAAATTGAGTTGTTTCGCCAGTGGATTCTGTTTGGTGCGCCGGAAGATGAGCAGGTCGTAGAGCCACAGGTTTTGGAAGATTATTACGAAAATGGTATGGCACTCCCGACAACTACGCCGATGATTGCTCCCGACCCGTCGGAGGGTTATCAACTCAAACTCGGTCCTTTCTTTTTGAAACCGCAAGAGGAGCGCGAGTTTTTCAAAAAGCATGATGTTGGGATTGATATTGCTACGGAAGTGAATCGCCTCGAAATCAGCTTTAATGCAGAATCTCACCACTTTATATTGTACAAAATGGGTGGAAATCTTGCCAATTCGGTACGCGATGGGATGCGTGATATTGAGGAAGCGGAGTTTTCGATGATTAGTAATACGCTCGTAGCTGCATGGCAAAATGATGATGATTATGTGCTACCCGCAGGTACGGCTTATCGTTTTCAGAACAATACCTTTTTTGACCTCAATTATCATATCAGAAACTACTCCTCTGCCGGTATTTTGGCGGCTACGGTTTATGTCAATGTCTATACACAAGATTTTGGTACAGCACAGCAGGAGATGTTCTCGACCTTATTGCCTTATGATTTGTTCGGCTTGTTTTTCGGAGAGGAGTTGGGACAGGATTTGATTATTCCGAATACGGGCGACCCCGTAGTGTTTAGCGACCATATTGTGATACCTGACCTTCCGTTTGTCCCCTTTCCATCAGGGACTTGGCATATGTGGCAACTCTCTACACATGCCCATGCGCGTGCGGTAGATTACGACATCTTTCTTGCTAATCCGGATGGTACAAAGGGAGAGCAAATTTATGAAGGCTTTTTCAATCCTGACTATAGTTTTAATCAAGGATATTATGATTTTGAACACCCACCTGTGCTGACATTTGACCCGATGCGCCCCGTCAATATGGGAGCCAATGGCGGTATCATCCATGAGGCTACTTATGTGAATGATACAGACGAAACGCTCGGCTGGGGCAATACGACAGCCGATGAGATGATGTTGTTGTTTGTGCATTTCACAGAGCAGCCAGTAATAACTGATACAGAGGATGTTGTGGAAGAAGAAGCGATACAATTAAATGTATTTCCGAATCCTGTACATAGACAAACGACTCTCAATTATAAGCTGCCGAAAAGTGCCGATGTACTCATCGAATTATTTGATGTACAAGGCAAACGAATCAGCGAAATCGTGCGTGCTACACAGGCTTCCGGCAATTATAATCATTCATTGGATGTGATAAAGACAGGGCTTTCAAGTGGTATTTATTTTATTCAATTGATGATTGACGGTGAGGTGATTGGAACGGAGAAATTGATGGTGAATTAGAATTGCTTAGTTCTTAGTTCTTAGTTCTTAGTTACGAGTTCATAGTTCATAGTTTTTAGTTCATGGTTTATTATAATTCGTTGAATGACAATATTTTGTAAAAAACCATTAACTATGAACTGACAACCATGAACTCGCAACTATGAACTATGAACTGACAACTATGAACTGACCACAGTAGCAAAAAAAATAGCTCACATCAATGATGTGAGCTATTTTTTTATATCAAAATCAGTCTCGCGGTTGTTATAGACTCTCAACGACCGACTACGGACTAATTTACCATTTCATGTCATCTTCGTCAATATCTGCGGCATCTTTAGCATCTTCTACAATGTCGTCAAGCGGTGCGTCAACTGACTGCGGAGGCTCAAGTGTTTGTGCTTCCGCTTCGTCCGCACCCTCATGTGGTGGTGGCGGTTTTGGTCGCGGATCGTCGAACTCTCCGGCGGCACGTCTGGCTTCATATTCTTCATGGCGACGAGTATACTCATCGTAATCGTAGTCGGGCATCAATTCAGTTTTGATATGATTGATGGTATCCGTCATCCCCTCCAAGAAGCGGTTGAAATCTTCTTTGTACAAAAAGATTTTATGTCTCTCGTAGCCATCGCTATTAAAACGACGGGTACTCTCCGTGATAGTCAGATAATAATCATTACCACGGGTTTGGCGTACATCAAAAAAGTAAGTACGGCGTTTGCCGGCTCTCACTTTGTTGGAGTAAACACTTTCAAATTTACGTCTATCGTCCACTTTATTTCGGCTTTTGGGTGCTTGGCAGCACAATAAATATTTTCAAGTCAGCAAATTTATTTGATGTTTTAGGCTAGGTTATACACCATTTTTTTGCGAACTTGAGCGTGAATGTTCCATTTTTTATGAGGTCTATCTCTTACAAAAGTAATAATTTGGTCACAAAATCAAAAAGAATCAGACTTTTATTTCGTCGCTTTCTGACTTTTGTTTTTCCAACATTTCAAAATAAAAGCCTTTACTCGCCAACAATTCTTCATGCGTACCTGCTTCGCTAATGAGTCCGTTTTCGAGTACAATAATTTTATCAAACTGCAAAGAAGAATAAATTCTGTGTGTAATAATTATCGTAGTTTTGTCTGCCAAAGCTCCGTTCAAATATCCCAAGATGGTTTGTTCGGTGTTGGCATCTACGGCAGAAAGGCAGTCGTCGAGGATGATAATATCCGGCTCTTTTATCAAAGCCCGCGCAATCGAGATACGTTGTTTTTGCCCGCCCGAAAGCGTGACACCGCGCTCGCCCACAACGGTATCAAAACCCTTGCTCAAACCTCTAACCTCTTGATAAACAGCCGCATACTTCGTAAATTCTTTTATTTTATCGAGGTCGGCATCGTGCGTACCAAAGGCTACATTGGCAGCTACGGTATCCGAAAAAAGGAAGCTGTCTTGGGGGACATAACCTATCTTTTGACGTAGCACTGAAAGATTATAATTTCGTATATTTTCATTATCTATAAGTATTTGCCCGTCAGTGACATCATACATGCGTAAGAGCAAATCAGCAATAGTTGTTTTGCCTGTTCCGGTACGTCCGATGATTGCCAAGCGTTCGCCGGGTTGGAGGCTAAAAGAGATATTTCGGAGGGCTTGAATACCCGTATCAGGGTACACAAATCTTACATTTTGGAACTCAATTTTTCCATTAAATTTTTCTACAGAAATGGCTTTTTCTTCATTGCTTATGTCCGGTTTGGTCTCCAAAAACTCATTTATTCGCTTTTGAGAGGCAGCCGCTTGCTGCACAATTGACGCTACCCAACCGATAGCTGTAACGGGCCAAGTCAGCATATTCACATAAATAACAAATTCGGCAATATTTCCCGGCGTGATATTGCCCTTAATCACCTGTAAGCCCCCTACATAGACTGTCACAATCGTACTCATTCCTATCAAAAGCAACATCAAAGGGTGAAACAGGGCTTGCACCCGCGCCAATTCCATTGTTTTATCCTTATATTTTTCGCTTTCTTTGGAGAAAAAACGCGCCATCGGCAATTCTTGTACATAGGATTTGATGACCCGAATCCCCGAATATACTTCCTGCGATGCACTATTGAGTACCGATAATTGCTGTTGTATCGCGGTACTTTTTTTATTAATTAAATTACTAACATAATAAATGGAAATAGAAAGAAATGGAAGTGGTAAAAGGGCGTACAAAGTCAATTCCACACTCACGCTCAACATCGCATAAATGACCATCGTAAACAAGCCCACCAAGTTGATACCATACATTATAGCCGGACCGAGATACATGCGTACTTTACTCACATCTTCTGTAATCCGCGCCATCAAATCGCCCGTATTGTTTTTTTTGTAAAATGCTAAATCTAATTTTTCATAATGGGAAAATATTTCATTCCGCAAATCAAATTCAATCAAACGCGACATCACAATAATCGTTTGCCGCATAAAATACATAAATACACCCGCCGTCAATGCCAACAGTAGCACCACTACCCCGAAAAATAATAAAATCTTAGCCAGCGAAGCATACAATTCCGCTTGCGAATCGAAGCCCTCATACATGCGATACAAACCGATGTTTTCGACCACCAAATCCAGTGCATAGCGCACCATTCGCGGTTGTAGTATTTTGAAATAATTTTGGCATAATACAAATACCGTCCCTATCAAGAGATGCCATTTGTATTTGATAAAATATTTATTCAGGTAAAAAAGGTACTTCATGGTTTAAGTTCAAGCACAAGTCTCAAGCGCAAGTTCAAGTACAAATTGTGAACGCGGATTTTTGCAAATGTACAATCAAGACAAGAGATGTGAGACATGAGACGTGAGTTATTTTTGGGTAAATTCTCATTTAACTTGTATTAACGATACCCTCACAAATTGCCGAATTAGCGTCAGGTTTAGTATTTTTTAATAAATAAAAATTTGATAATCAGTAAATTGCAATTAGAATAGTCAAATAATTTCTTTTATTATTTTGTAAAATAATCCAAATATTAATTTTTTTTCGCGGATAATTTTTTGATAATGATTTTTTTAGATAAAATTTATAATTCAAAAAAGAGAAAAAATCACTACAAATAACTGTTCATCAGATTATAGGTTATTTTTGCTGCGTTCCTAAAACTAAAAAAGAGGCAAACACAAGTTTGCCTCTTTTCTAACAATATCTCATCAAGATAGTTCTCTCGTCTTACCTCTCTATCTCTCGTCTCTCGTCTCACCTCTCTATCTCTCGTCTCTCGTCTCTCGTCTCACCTCTCTTATCTCTCGTCTCTTACCTCACGAGTGTTGCATCACCTTTGTATTGAATCGTTTCTCCATCAATAAAATCAACTTCGATAGCATATAAAAATACCCCCGGATTCATAGGTCTATTTCTGAAAGTACCATCCCAGCCTTGTGTGGGGTCGTCGGTAGAGAAGTTGTTATTTTCGAATACCAATTCACCCCAACGGTCGTATACACGCATTGATTTGACTTGTACGACACCTTTGCCTCCGAAGACCATGAAGGCATCATTTGTACCGTCAAAGTCGGGTGAGAATATGTTTGGAATGAATATATTTCGCTCTTTTTTCACTCTGACCGTAATCATATCCGAAGCACTACATCCCGTAATCGTATCGGTTGCGGTGACGGTGTAAGTTGTCGTTTCAAACGGCATTGCGTAAGGTGCATCACAGTCTGTGCAAGTCAAGCCATCCGGCGGCGACCATGTGAATACAAAATTGTCAGATAGCTGATTGATTTGGGCAGAAAGTTGAATGCTGTCGCCAAATGAAATTTCTACATCAGGTCCGGCATCTACTATAAGTCCATCGGGTTGTTCGACCATGATTTCATTCGTGTAAACACATCCATCGGCATCCTGTACCGCAACGGTATAGGTTCCTGCTTCCACTCCAATCCTTATCGGACTTGTTGTAAATGATTCACCATCAAACGAATAGACATATGGTTCTGTTCCACCTGTTACATTTTCCACACTAATCATAGCATCGCTGTCACCGAAGCAAGTCAGGGAAGATGCGTTCAATTCAAATTCTACTATTGAGGCTTCTTCGATATTGATTTCCGCAGTTTGGGTACAGCCCGCAGCATCTGTCACCGTTAGATTATACGAGCCGGAACAGAGGTTTTTGACCGTATTATCGGTAGAGCCATCCTCCCAAGTATAAGTAAAAATGCCTGTACCACCACTTGCCGCTACACTTACCGCACCATCGCAAGTCCCATTACAACTCACTGATTGAATGTTGGTATCTATTACGATTTCGGGTGCTGCGGTCAGCGTTGCACTATCTGTAACTGTGCAGCCGTTGGCATCAGTTACTGTGAGCGTATAATCGCCTTGTGCCAGTCCGGTTGCAGTGTCGGTGTTTTGATTGTTGCTCCAAGCGTAGGTGTATGGTTCGGTACCACCTGTCAGTACAGAAGTAATGCTGCCTGTTGGTTCATCAAAACAGTTGGGATTGGTCGCTGTCAATGTCAATGAAAGAACTTCGGCTTCGGCTTCAATTTCCCACATACAAGTAAGGTCATTGAAAATAGCGTTTTCATTACATTCAGTAACAGGTGGTTCGGGTTGCTGTCCTATAATACTCCATTCGCAAGTAGCATCATTGAATACTGCGATTTCATAACATTCGACTTCCGGCTGTTCTATTTGATTATTGCTAATTTCCCACATACAATTAATCTCGTTGAATGTCGCTTCTTCATAACACTCAAGCAAAGGTTCTTCGGGCTGCGTTCCGGTCACTTCCCATTCGCATGAAATATCATTGAATGTTGCCGTTTCGTAACAAGCTGT
>CALHBW010000446.1 GCA_937930625.1 uncultured Saprospiraceae bacterium
TTTTCAATGTCTCCTTCTTTATTAACAATAAAACTAATAACGGTCATTTCATCAAAGGTGTCTGGTGCAACTGCAGGATAGTTAATATTTTTATAAATAAATTCCAACATCTTCTTCTCCGCACAATTTTTCTTTTCATCAATCGAAATATCCAAATCTTCGCAACCCGGAAAGCGCGGCATTTCTTGTACAATGGTGAATACTTCTTCGTCTATTTTGCCCGTGTCAATTGCTAGCGGAACAGCCTCTAATATTTCTGATTCAATGAATTCTTGTTGCTCCACCGGAATTGTATATTCGTTCAATTCCGTCTTATTTGAAGGAAATAAAAACGATTTCAAACCCAAATTTATCGCAACAAACAAGACCCCACTCAACAAAAGAATAAAGGTCGGCAAAGCCCTCAATAAATTCCCATCGAATGATGAACGACGACGAGTTGTGCCTTTTCCTTTCTTGTATGATTTGTGTTTTTTATTATATGTCATTTTAAAAAAATCTAATTAACCGAATCAAGGTATTGCTGATTATCTTTGATTAAAGTTTTGAGTTGTTCAATTTCCTTTTTGAATCGAATTTTTGCTCTATTATCCATCATTTTCAAATCGAATAAGGAATCAATTTTTGGTTCGAATTTATCTAATTTCATACTTGCTTCTTTGATTTTTAAGTCAAACTTATTTTTTCGCTCATAATAGATGTCATTTTCAAGTTCAGTTCCCCACTCTTTGTCCGGATATCTTTGGGCTGTCTTTTCCAGTTCATTCAAACAAAACTCAATCTCATCCATTTTCAGTTGAATATCATACCCTCTAATCAAGAATTCTTTATTATATTCTTCTATTAATTGCCTTACACCCTTTTGGATTTTTGGTGGTTCTTCTTGTTCATTTATAGGTGTTTGACAAGATATAATTCCGATAATCATTATTAAAACAAACAAAAGACAATATGATTTTTTTTCGATTAAATTCATTTAAAGATTAGTTGTGTGTAAATTTGAAAAATATAAATATACAACAAAAAAACGAAAGACTCTATCACAATTGCCCATCACTCATCGAATGATTAATTTCATTCATCAACTCACTATCCGCATACCGCAACGGGTGAAAATACCGCGCATAATCCGGCAAATTCGTTTCGTTCAATACGTATTTAGCGCAAAGTTCTCCGGCAGCACAAGCACTCATCGTACCGAATCCGGCAAGTGCGCCGACCAGAAATACATCCGACATTTGCGTAGCTCCTATCAATGGAAAATTCTCCTTTGTACGGGTGTAATAACCCGCGTATTGTATGATAGGACTTGGAATATTATTTTGATAATCAGCTAATTGTGGAATAAATCGACTCGCGCCTTTCAGTACCACTTGCGGAAATAATTCCAGCGTCGTGGGTTCCCACACAGGCTGTGCAGTGCTGGTGTTGAATGCCCAACCCAATTTTATTTTCCCAGATTCGGGTTTGATATGCAAGCCGCCGGGAAATTCGTGCAACAACCATTTGTACTTTTCATCTGCCGCAAACAAGGCGCGTTCCTCCTCCGACCAATCAAGGCTTTGCGAATCTGCGTAAATGGTAAAAGCCATATCCGTTGGGATAATTTTCTGTGGGTCAGGCATCATAAATTTTTGTTGGAGAATATTTTCTACCGGAAGTTCCATGTCGAGCATCTTGGCGAGTTGTCCCATAAATGGTCCGGCTGCGATGACGATTTTATTTGCATTTATTTTTTTATTATTATTTAAAATAATTTCAAAATCAGATTTATTTTGGTGAATATTGCTGACTTCTCCCGTCAATAATTGTAAGCCCAACTTCCTCGCTTTACTCAACATCAACATGCCCATTCCATAGACATCGATATTTCCTGCGTTTTTTATGCGAACTATTTTTCGTATCTTTTTACTCAAATAAGGATGTTCGCTGCCAATCGTTTCACGCTCCGTAATTTCTTCTATAACATTATCAAAAACTTCCTGCGAATTGGTCGGAAAAATAGGTTTATCCACATCAAAACTCACAAAATCGTAGCCCGAAAAATTCATACTGAAAGCATCCTCGCCGTACTCGCTTCTCAATTCTTTCATCAACTCAATGCTATGGCTCGAAAACTCCGTCATTGGTTTTTGGGGCCAAAAATCTCTGAAATTTTCGCCCGATTTGCTTGTTGTGTAGGATAGCGGTTGGTTTTTATCTATCAAAATTACCTTGAGGTCGCTTTGTTTTTTTAGTAAATAATACGCAGTGGCAACTCCGGCAATTCCTGCGCCGATTATGGCGATTGTGTTGTTGGTTTTTTGCATTTGTTTGAATTTTGTTTACTCTTTATTTAGCATGACAAATATAATAAAAGCACAAGCCTTACTTGTGATTCAAATGTTTTTATATTAACTTGCATAAACGATACACATGAAATCCATAAATTTATCAGAATTAAGTGGCACTATTGGAGGAATCCATTATAGTCTCGGGCTGTATATGCAGCATTGTGCCGTTTACTGTTTGACTTCACAAAAACATTTGTCCGGTGTCAAATTTAATATCAAAACAAACAAAAAATCCATTGAGTATGACATTTTGTGGGATATTGCAGAAGATACCAATCTTCAAAAAAGTATAGGTGATGAGGAAACAGCTACCGAATTTGGCGCAATGGGTTTGGCTGTTCTTTTGACATTGGAACTAACCGATTACAAATACTTTGAATCTGCTATAAAAGGAACTGGAGTTGACTTTTGGTTGTTCAAAGATAACAGAGAGAAAGAGCTTTATGTAGAAAAAGCTGCAAGTTTGGAAATATCAGGTATTCGTACTTCAAACGTCAGTAATAATCTTCTAAAAAGACTGAACACAAAGAAGAAACAAGCCCAAAAAAGTAAGGATAAAAGTAAACAAACATATATTGCTATCATTGAATTTGGTAAACCCGAATCATTATACATTTCTCTGCAATGAATATGAAAGAAATACATCAGGAAGGAATGATGCTTGCACAGCAAGCTATCGTCTTACGTGCACAAGGCAATGAGAAATCTGCTCACCAATTGTTTACAGAGGCTTTTGAACTCGAAAAGCAAGCCGCACTCCTATTAATAGACGATTTTGATAATGAGCCTACCCGGAGTGTATTGTTCAGAAGTGCCGGAAGCCTTGCTATGAATTGCAAAAAATATCGTGAAGCGGAAAAGTTGATTGCACAAGGTTTGATAGGTGAACCTCCAAAAAGAATAATGCATCAATTAAGAGCATTGTCCCTTGAAATCAACAAGCATCTATATGTGGAAGCCGAAGCGGAAGTCGCATGATATTTTAGCCAAAAAGCCCATACAAAGTCTTCAAGGACAACAAGACCGTAATCCCAATCACCACACTCGCCAAAATATTGACCAACAAAGTATTCGTATATTTTCCGAGTAATTTTTTTGAATTGGAAATGTACAACAAATATACCGCGATAAAAGGCAGCAACAGCGCATTCGTAATTTGAGCAAATTTGATAATCGAAACAGGTTTCGACCCCGTCATCGCGACCACTACACCAATGACCAAAATCAACATCCACACCACACGAAACTTACTGTCTTTTTCGTCTTTTTCCCAACCAAATAAACCTTGTGCCGCATAAGCCGCTGCCATCGGTGCCGTCAATGTCGAACTCAAACCCGCCGCGAGCAAACCAAAGCCCATCGCCCACTTTGCGGTAGCACCGAAAAGCGGTTCGAGTTGGGCAGCGAGGTCTTTGGCGGAGGTGACGGCTTCTACATTACCTTGCGAAGCGGCTGCTGTAATGATAATCAACATTGAAATCAAACCACCCAAAGTAATCGCCACCGCATTTTCGATACGAATGTCGCGGATAGAGGCGTTTTTATCCCATTTTTTAGAAATCGTAGAAGCGTGAAGAAACAAATTATACGGCACGACAGTCGTACCAATCAAACCCATTATCAATAGAAAATTTTCATTAATTCCACTTGGAACAAAGCCGCTAAAAATCGCCCCGAAATCAGGACGCACAATAATTGCCGTCAGCAAAAAACAAACACTCATCAAAATCACCAAGCCAATCAATACGCGCTCCACGAGTTT
>CALHBW010000447.1 GCA_937930625.1 uncultured Saprospiraceae bacterium
TTATTAGTTTTATTGTTAATAAAGAAGGAGACATTGAAAACATAAAGTTATTAAGAGGGAGCGAGGCGATTGGAAAAGAATATATACGAATCGTCAAATCCATGCCTCGTTGGATTCCCGGCAAACAGCGTGGTGAGCCAGCGAATGTTCAATTTAATTTGCCGATTCGTATTAAACTCGAATCTTGACACAAGGCGGTTGCCTTATTTTTTTCATATTCCCTTACTTAAGTAAGTGGTTGGACTGAACTAAGCGACACTTTAGCGTTTCATAATTCGCTGAAAGTGAATTAATTATTGAACTTGAACTTGACACTTGAATTTGTACTTGCACTTACTTACCACTCCAATTCTTGATTTGTTTCTGCATCCCAATACACACCATGTTTAAAATCACTCAGAATGAAATCCATCATTTTTGCTGCGGATTCTTCGGGTGTTAATGTTGCATGTTCTATGTTGTCGGGTGCGACGGTCGTTTTGACCCAGCCGGGATGTATGGAAGCGATTTTATAAATTCCGTTGTATCTATTCGTCAGAATTTTGGTGTACATATTCAATGCACTTTTTGACATTCGATAAGCGGTAGCACCGGAACGTTGGCAATTGCTGACAGAACCCATTTTTGATGAAACATTAATTATCATCCCGCCTTTTTTTACCATTTCAATAATTGATTCGGTGAGCATGACGACTCCCTTTACATTCACATTGAATGTTTGTTCAAATGAAATTTCATCAGGAAGCGGGCTTCGCAAATCAGGTCCGACTCCGGCATTATTGACCAATAAGTCAATCGGTTTGCCCAATGCTTTTAATGAATCTGTAAAATCCTTGATGCTTTCCCGATTTGTCACATCCAATTGCATGGGGTGGAATTGGTGATGTTCAATGGGTACGTCGCCGCTTCGACTCGTTCCGATGACTTCGAAGTCGTACTCCAAAAGTACTTTTGATAATGCCCAACCGATACCTTTTGATGCGCCTGTTACGATAGCTGATTTTTTCATTTTGTTTTAATTGTCGTGAAAAAGACCAAAATAGAAATATGTGTTTTTGAAAAGAACAATTTATTCCTTTAATCGTTTTATTTTTAATTAGACTTATTCTAAATAATAAATTTCCCAAAAAATATATCACATCAATATAATTCATTTATGAAAAAAATAAAACTTGCGTTAAGCATTTTTTCAATCATTATTTCTATGACTTTATCAGCTCAAACGCCCCTCGAATTAACGGAAAGAAAAGGTGAATTGCCGGAATTGACCAATTATATTCCACACCAACAACTCACTGATAATTCTCCGAAAGACATCCTGCAAAAATACGAAGAATGGATGTTTTCTCTACCTCATGTACAACTCAAACAAAGCATTAATTCATTTCCGACAGCGAAAGGCGCAGTTATCGAAAGAGGGGTAAAAATGAATCCCCTATTGCCCAACCGCGAATTTACGCATGTACATTATGAGCCGGAACCGGGAAGTTTGCATGTTTTTCTTCCAAAGGAAGATGCGGATTATATCGTTTCGAAAAAATGGGGTGTCTATCATCCCTTGTCTTTGGGAAATAGCCGAAGACCGTATATCATCGTTTTGATATTTTCGCCGCGCAATGAGGAGGATTTGGTGGAACTGAAAAAGATAGTGAAAAGGGCGCATCAATTTGCCTTGAGTAGTTAATTGTGTTGAATATTTAAATACAACCGCCATTCCTGAATCAAAATTTGGGATGGCGGTTTTTTTATACTGTAAACGGGGTAAATTTTGGAAAATGCTGATTCACGCGGAGAACACAGAGGTCGCAGAGAATTGATTATCAGTACTCTGCGTTCTCTGCTTGAAATAGGCGGGTGCATATCAAATTGTCGCATATAGAAAAGCGTAAAGTATTTTCAATTGATAGGAAGTTTGGTCTTTCACCCAAATTCTATAAGGTTTTCGAAAACCTTATAGAATTGATTACCAAAACTTTATCACCAATTTTCAGAGTTTGATTCTTGTCGAATTTTTCATTTTTCATTAAACAAAAGTATAAATTTTCGTTTGACGAAAATAAAAATACTATAACTTGAGATGCACCCAGCTATCCTTATAGTGTTGTTAGTCCTGTAGGTAGAGTTCGCAGGGAAATACTATAAAATCTCTGCGACCTCTGCGTACTCTGCGCGAATCAGTATTTTCCGAAATACCCCGTTTACAATATAATTACACACCAAATTACACTAAAAAAAATAGGTTCGTTGACATTTTTATAAAAATTGCTGAAGAACTCTAAAATTTAAAAGATTATTTTTTCTACTTTTAAGCAATGGAATTTTTGAATAGCATCATAGAAATATTAAAAAAGCCGTTTCCTGAAGAGGATAACAAGACGATTTATCTCCGCAATGTTGCCGCAGTTAGTGTGTTTGTTACTTTCTTTCTCTACATTTTTCGACCTTTTAATATGTCGCTTATCCAGTCAGGTTTGTTTTGGACATGCTTGGGGTTTGGTGCGGTTACGTTTGTGGCAAGCGTATTTTATGCTATGTGCCTTAGACCTTTATTCGGACTGATAATGCAGGAAAGAGAATTGACTTTTGGAAAATGGATATTGCACATGATAGGTACGATACTGACGATTAGTTTGGCAAATTTTGTCTATGCCCGCCTTTCCTTTTTTGGGTATATTCGATGGGAATTTTTCCCGAATATGATAGCGAATACTTTTGCGATTGGAATTTTTCCGGTAGTCGTGTTGGGAGCAATATCGCTACTTCGACAAGAGAAAAAGTATCAACTCATTTCTGATGAAATCAATCAAAAAGAACCAAGCATTGAGCCTGATAATCAAACTAGCGACCAAGCTATTTTTGATATTCCACTCCATCAAATCAGATATATAGAAGCCCTGCAAAATTATGTAAAAATAAGCTACATTAATTCCAATGGACACCCAACAGAACGCACCGAAAGGGCAACTCTAAAAGGCATCTTAAATGAAGCCAAAGACAGCACTATTGTCAAGTGTCATCGTTCTTTTTTGGTGAATCGAGAAGCCATTATTTCTACTTCGGGCAATGCACAAGGTTTGCTACTCACGCTTTCAGATTGCGATAAAATTGTCCCGGTTTCGAGAAGTTATGTAGCTGTTTTTAGGTAGGATTTACCTTGCCATTCGTCCCAAGCCCTTGTAAATCATCACTTTCCGGTTGTATTTCATCCCTTTATTTGTTGGTCGTCACATTAAACTTGACTCTATACGAATGTGTGAATATATTTGGCTCATCAATTAATTCGGGTTACGGGTTGCGAGTTACGGGTTCTACAAATTTTGTATGCTTATTCCATCAACTCGTTACTCGTAACTCGCTAAGTCGCAACTCAATTATGGTAGAGCTAATTCACAAAATATTACTTTGGATACACATTCCTTTTGGTGCTTTGAGCCTTATATTATTTTGGATTCCCGTAGGTGTTAAGAAAGGCAGTCCGATTCACCGTAAAGTAGGTTGGTATTATTATATCACGATGTGGGTGGTATTGGTTAGTGCATTTTTGCTGAGTATTTGCAATACAATCATGGGCAAGTATATGGCTGCCATGTATCTAGGCTATCTGGCTGTGATTACTGCTTATCCACTTTGGTATTCTTACGAAATATTAAGACAGAAAAAAGAATGGACAGATACTTATTTTACGATAAGGAAGGTATTTGTATCTGTACTTTTCGTCTGTGGTTTGGGCATGTTTTTGTTGGGTGCAATAAAATTTCGATTTGCAGGCATGGGTACAATGATGGTGTTTTTCGGATTGCTGGGTATTCCGGCAGGACGAGATATTTTTATGACCAAACCTCAGGCTATGGACAAAGAAACAAAACTCAACATGCACATTCAAGGAACCATCATATCAGGTATCGCTGCTTATACTGCCTTTTTTGCATTTGGCGGGAGTCGGATTCTGATTAATGTGCTGCACATGCATCATCAATGGATGGCTATCCCGTGGATAGCTCCTACTTTGCTGGGGGTGATGTATATGAGATATATGAAGCGGAAGTATAAGGTGGCTTAGAAAGTTTTAGGCAATTTATTAGGCATGTTTAGAATTGCAGTTGACACTTTTATCTTCAAATTAAAATAATGTAAAATGTAAAATAATAAATGTAAAATGTAAAAGTTGTAGGACGCGAGACATTTCTATTTTATTGATTTTTAAATTTTTAAACAATAAAAAAATAAAAATATATTGTACACGTACTACAAGCACTTTTACATTTTAAATTTGATATTTTACATTTTACATTTCAAAAAGTGTCAACTACTTTCCCAACAAATTTAAACATGCCATTTATTATGGAGAATAAAACTTTCATTTCACGCAGAGTTCGCAGAGTACTGATAATTAATTCTCCGCGACCTCTGCGTTCTCCGCGTGAGACACTTTTGCAAAGAATCTTAAAAAAAGCTCTGCACCGACTTGTCCGGTGCAGAAACTTTAATCAAATGAAACCATCTTATATTACGTTCGAGTACCTGTTGGAAATTATTTTAAAAATGGATGATGAAAATAAATGCGTGAATACATTCAAAAATTCAGTCATTCAAAATTAACCTTACTCGACAATAATTTTCTGATTGTGTGTGCCTTTGTCGGTCTGAATACTCAGTAAATAGACGCCGGAGGGGAGTTGGCTGACGTCTATTTGTGTGTTTGTGCCTACTATCTGACGAGCAAGCACCCGTTGCCCTACGGTATTATAGAATGTCGCCTGATGTGCCTGCAAGTCGCTGATAGTAATGTTAATTGTGTTTGGTGTAGGATTAGGGAATATCTTTATGTGTTGAGACAGGTCAGGTTGTTCGACATCTGTGGTGCTGTCGCCCAAGTCCACTGTAACGACATTTTCGCCGCCGGATACAATGATTTCTTCTCCTGTATTGAGGATGGCGCGTACATTGGTGATGGGGAAATTTAGCTCCATCTCCGAAGATAGTTTTCCGATAATATTATCGGTCATCACGAAGCTGACCTCGCCGATTTGCCCGAAACCGGAAATGTTTTGCTGGTCGGTGCGCGAGTAGGCAAAATCAACGACTGCTTCGTCGAATACTGTTTTCTCCAATTGTAATACTGTCGTCGGATCGCCTATCCATGACTCCATAAAATAATCTGCGATCACGGAACTACTGTCTATCAAATCAGCAGGATAACCTACGGAGAATGCCACGCCATAAATTTCTTCGACAGGCAAATCCATCGTTCCCAAAATAATATTCGCATTGATGATGATATTGCCGGTATCGGGAGCAGAATAAATGGTGTCCAAGTCAAATTCGAGGTGAAGCCCGGGTGCGCCTTCTACACGCATGACACTGACACCATCGTGTGTGCGGTTATAATTTTGTTCGATAGCATCTATATCGTCAAAGAAAATTTCGCCATCACCATTCGTATCAACGTGTTTGAGATTTACACTATCGGCGGATATTTGCCAATCCGGAGCAGGCTGTCCGTACCAGTCGATTGAGGCATCAGGACGCGTAAGACCCGTCTCGCCGAAATGCAAACCAATAGGCAGTACATCGTAATTGTCGGCAATCATATTATAATCAGCATCGCCGGGGAATACGCAGTCTGTGTCTTCACAGGCAGAGTTTTCGACGGTGACAGTTTCGCAAAGCAGTATTCCGCCAAAGCCACAAGCGTCAGCGGGAAGAAAGTCAATTAATGCACATACTTCGTAGATTCCATATTCATTAAATGTGATAAAAATCGAATCACCTATACCATACTGTTCACCTGTCTCATTATTTAACCATAAAGCATTACTGCTTTGATTAAACGGCGGATAAATCGAGAAGATAAATGAACTGTCATCAAGTACCTCGTATTCAATCTCATAATCACATTCAGCAGTAGGCGTACCCGATACCAAAACAATTTCGCAATGCGTGTCTTGACAAGAATCGCCCCAGACGGTGAGACAGACATTATATACACCTACATTTTCATAGGTATGTTCAAAGCTGTTTTGTCCTGAAAAAGTACTTGTATTTCCATCGCCAAAATCCCACGTTGAACTGGTGTAATTTCCGATGGAAACGTTGGCAAAAGTTACTGTATTTATACCATTTATGCTGCCATTGTCCTGCCATTCAAAGAGGGCTTCGCAGTCCTCTTGTTGATTATTGAATGTGACACTGAAGGATGATTGTATACTAGGGCATATTTCGCCGCTTGCCAAATTTAAGAAATCAGGAATGACTACACTAATGCTATAAGTACCATCTCCGGGAAAATCGTAGTCTATTGTGCTACCATATTCAAATAATTGACCATTGATATACCATGCAATAGAATCCTCGTTAATTTCATAATTACTACCATAAAACACATCAAAAATGCCCCAATACTCCTCAAAATCTATATACGGAGAGATATCGAAGTTATTACAGTCATTCTGGTAATTAGTGATTTCAACTTTATTACAGACTTGTATAGCCGGACAAGTTTCACCTGTGATTCCATTGACGACATTCAGGGCAGTCATGCAAACCATATAAATGCTATCAGCAGGAAAAGTATAGTCCAATACATCGCCATATCCAACCAATTCTCCATTGACAGACCATGCAATTAATGCTTCGTTGACCTCATATATTTCAGGATAAAACACTCCAAAAGTTCCCCAAGCCTCATATATAGAGTATTGAACCTCAAAATCCGGTACACAGTCAGTTGTATTCACCCCATCAATGAATATGCTGTCACAAACAACACCCTCACACCCAAGTATGCTATCGTTGTATTCAGCACAAATGATGTATTCTCCCTGTTCGCCAAAATCATGCGAGAGCCAATAACCATTACCAATGACACCACCACCACCTTCAAGTATCCATGTCACATCGAAAGGATTATAATAGTTTAAGGAATTAAATATGACAACATCCACATACGTTCCTTCAATAAAAACATCTAATTCATATTCACACGGGTTGACATCTCCCACAAATATTGAGTCACATGCGGTGCACCATTGGTTATATATCTGATAATCTGCACAAACCACCATTTCAAAAGAAGGCGGAAAATTTGGACTAAGCTCATAAACCACCGTTGCAGAATCCCCGAAGTTTAGTTCCCAATCGGGGCTGTACCACTCCACTGCATCAGGCGTATATGGTCCAAAATCCGTCACATTGTATATGTCCATATATAGTGTTGTGGGTTCTGCTGATACTTCGGCTTGATAGTAATCACAAGTTATTTGACCAAAAACACTACCCCAGCATAAAACCGAAATAAGCAAACATAGTAAAAATTGAATTTTGTTGTTTTCCATAATTAATCTTCATTTTGGTAGTGTCGGCATAATGTTCTACTCGCACCGTTAGAAACTTTAGGACACATAAGCGTAATAACACACTACAAAAATGGGGATTTAAGCATAAGTAAAAAAGTACATTTTCAGGCTATTGTGAGAAATTTTTAGTTTTTAAAACGTTGTAAAATATTGATAATAAGTGATTTATTACTTATAAATGTGAATTGTGTTTTTGAAATGAAATAAAAAAAACGGAGCACAAATGCTTTTAAAGCACTTATACTCCGTCCTAATTTTTAAACAAAGAAGAATATGTTAAGATTCTAGCTCCAATTTAGTTGCTAAAGCCTCTTGTTTTGGATTTAGTAAATCATCAGCAAGTTGAACTTCAGGGTTTTTAGATTGCCACTCGCTGATAACTGTGAGTAGCGCACTGTTTTTGTTATGAGGAATTGGTTTAACTTGATTTACGAGTTGCCCCTTCAAAACGGGATGCCGGAGAATTTTATAGGTAATTTCCGATTTCGTTGTATCAATCGTAATCTTTTCAATAATCTCTCCAAGGGTAGTTTTCATGTAACGAACAATTTCCTGCCCGGTTTGGCGAAGAATTTTAAACTCCTCAATGTCAGCCAGATACCTATCCGGGTGCATGATTTTATCTAAAAAATACTCCCACACCCTTTGCACGGAAACATCAATACTAACGCTGCTATAGCGCATGGTACTACTCATAAAATTGATTTAATGTTTTTGAATGAATAGCCCCCGAACTTTTTCGAGAACGAATTTTTGTGTAAAAAAAGCAAATTTTATTGAATGAAAAAATATAAATTATTATTTGGTATAAAATAATTTTAACGAAACAAAAATACAAATATTTGGGGTAAAATGCAATAATAAACTGTCAGGAGAATGCCATATTTTATATTAGGCAGAAGAAATGATTTACTACTTAACGTATTTGCGACGAAAATTATTCTCTTTTTTTGTTAAAAATAGATTAACGAAATCATAAAAAAACAGGTAGTGTTCCACTAAGTGAAGAAATAAGAATAAATTAATCCAACCTGCTGTATCTTTTTTCGTTATACTTCATCATTTTCTCCTTAAATACGGTTAAGTATTCGCGTCAAAAATGATTCGTCTAACAAAAAAATATTTCGCATCTTGGATTAATTTATTCTCATTTCTTCACTAAAGTATGGTTGAGCAAATTCCGGTGTCGTCAGACGAATTCAGTTGTAGATAGAACGTATTTGAGTGATAAAACCACTAATTTTTATAAAATCCTTCGTCTGCCGACTATTCCATACTTTATTTGTAGTACGTGTACAATACATTTTCGTTTTTTTATTATTTAAAAAATTAAAAATCAATAAAATAAGAAATATTTCGCGTCCACTCGCGTCCTACAACTTTTACATTTTACATTTATTATTTTACATTTTACATTTCAGAAAAGTATCAACTACAATTCTAAACATGCCAAAATAAAGTCCAATAAATCAAAAATTCCTTACTTTTGACCTATGAAAAATTTACTCTACATAATGGTTATCCCCTTAATGTTTCTTTCCTGTACGGCGACTAAAAAAGTCAGCGATTCGGCAGCACTCAAAGGTGATGTTGACCAAAGCCTCACCGAATCTACTGTCGATATCAACGATATCAAAGCGCATATCCACTACCTCGCCTCAGATGAAATGAGGGGACGCGACACGCCTTCCAACGAACTCAATATTGCTGCCCGCTACCTTTCTACTTCAATGATGCGGTATGGTGTCAAACCACTTCCGGGCTACGAAGATTATCTGCAAAAAGTGCCTATGAAAACCGTCACCCCTGCCGATACAGGGATGATAAAAATCGGTACACACGAAATGGCATTGCTCACCGACTTTTTGCCATTGGATGGCGATAATTTTGAAGTATCTGCCGAAACAATCTTCCTCAATCGAGGTACGGAAAAGGATTATGAGAAAGCTGATGTGAAGGGCAAAATAGTCGTTACGATTTGCGGCTACGAAGGGCAAGACAATCCGCAAGAATGGTTTTATGCTGCCAAACAAAAGCAAGCACTTTCAAAGAAAAATGGCGCAGTAGCCCATGTTGAAATTTATAAAAACCCTCAAATCCCCTTCGTCTTTTTAGCGCGTTTTTTCTCCGGTTCGGCAACGATGCTGGATGATGAACCTGAAGAAGACGGTTTCCCAATGGTATGGGTAAATGCAGGAAGCGAAGCAGCCATTAATACCTTAAAAGAAGGTGGCAAAACCCGCTGCAATATCTATGTGGACGGCATGAAAGTAGAACCGGTCAAGACCTATAATGTCGTAGGCATGGTAGAAGGCAGCGACCCTGAATTAAAGAACGAATACATCATTTATTCTGCACATTACGACCACGTAGGCGTAGGGCGCGAAGTAGAAGGTGACAGCATTTATAATGGCGCCAGAGACAATGCGGTAGGTAGCGTTACTGTACTCGAAGCCGCCGAAAATCTTGCCTTACATCCAACCAAACGCTCTGCTTTATTTATCTTTTTTACCGGTGAAGAAAAGGGCTTGTTGGGGTCTCAATACTACGCTGATAATCCGATTATTCCCCTCAATAAAGTGACTTACTGTTTCAATAGCGACAACGCAGGTTATAACGACACTTCCGTGGCGACCATCATCGGTTTAGAGCGTACCCACGCCGAAAATCTGATACAACAAGCCTGCACGACTTACGGCTTAAAAGCCATTCAAGACAATATGCCGCAAGAAGGATTATTTGACCGTTCGGATAATGTCAATTTTGCGAAAAAAGGTGTGCCTGCACCTACATTTAGTCTTGGCATCACTGCATTTGACGAAACTGTCAATACCTATTATCACCAACCCGCCGACGGACCGAATACTTTGGATTATGATTACCTCCTCAAATTTTTCAAATCTTATGTCTATGCTTGTCGTTTGATTGGCAATACTTCGCAATCCGTCTTTTGGAAAGAAGGCGATAAGTATTATGATGCCGGGAAAGAATTGTATGGGAAGTAATGTGTTATTGTGTTGCCGTGTTATGGTGTTATTGTTTTTTTGTGTTACCGCAATACAAACGCACGAAAAAACGATAACACCGCAACACGAAAACACATTAACACCGTAACGCGAAAACACTATGAAACAAGAATTTATCGACCAATCCATATTTCGCTTGGAAGAGGCATTGCCACGCATCGTCCAATGTCTGAATGAACTGACGGAGGCACAAATCTGGCAACGCCCCAACGCTAATTCCAACTCCGTCGGCAACCTCGTCGTACACCTCTGCGGCAATGTACGCCAATACATCATCTCTAATCTCGGCGATACGCCCGACACCCGCACGCGAGATGTAGAATTTGCGATGCGCGACGGCTATGACCGCCTACAACTCATCGAAAAAATCACGGAAACCATTCAACATGCCGTCGAAGTGATACGTGGAATGAGTGAAGCAGATTTGATGAAAGTACGAAGCGTACAGGGCTTTGAACAGACGGGCATCAATTCCATTATTCATGTCGTCGAACACTTCTCCTACCACACCGGACAAATCGCTTTTTGGACGAAATTGGTGCAGGATATTGACCTGAAATTTTATGGTGGTGTGGATTTGAATGTGTTGAATAAGTAGCAATTAAAATTCCAATGAAAATGAAAATGAAAATTCCAATGAAAATGAAAATGAAAATGAAAATTCCAATGAAAATGAAAATGAAAATGAAAATGAAAATGAAAATCTGGGCTACCCATCTAACTTTGCCTAAAGCGAATACTCGTCAGACGAGTAGTTATCCCGCAAGCAAACTTAAACGGGTAGCTAAAATCTGGATTACTGGGGTTGCCGTTATTTAGCAGATTTTCATTTTCACTGTTATTTTCATTTTAATTGTTATTGTTATTTTCATTGAATTTCCCCCAAACCCACAAAAACCAAATCAAAGAAAGAGGCAGTAAAACGACCAACCACAATCCAATGAAAGCATGATAGTGCAAGGCTACTGCTGCAATACACACCAATCGGAATAATTCTGCTCTAAATATCCATTTCGACGGACTCATTAACAAACAAACACTAATCGAAGAGACGACCAATAGTACCGTCGTTTGTATTCTAAAAACAGGAGGAATAAATTCCTCAAACATCAATGTCAGTAAGAGCAAAGTGCTTATCATCACGATTTGCCCGATGATGTAATGTAGCAGTTGATTATTTAGCCGGAGAGTTACTTTGGGGGTTTTCGGCTGCTCTATTTTGTAATGACTATAAAATCCGGCGGGCGTCCCAAACCATATCTTCAATAGGTCTTTGAATCGCTTCACATGCCAACTTGCCCGAATCATATCTTGCCATACATGCGTGTAGGCGTGTAGTGGGTTATTGGTTTGTATTGGGTTTTTTAAGCCATATACGGGAGTTTCGATTTCTGCCTGATAAGTGCCGAATATTCTATCCCAAATCATCAACATTCCACCAAAATTTCTATCCAAATACAAGTCATTACAAGCATGATGAACTCTGTGAGAGGATGGCGTGGCAATGATGCCTTCGAGGAAACCCATTTTATCAATCTTGGTCGTATGAATGGCAAATTGCCAAATACCATTAACTGTCAGTGCAAGGATAATCATCTCGCCACCAAAACCAATAATAGCGGCTACACTCAATATAATTCCCCTGAAAATATGCGGGAAAATACTATTCCGAAACGCGACGGTAAAATTAAATTCCTCACATTGATGGTGTGTAACGTGTGCGCCCCACAGCAAATTAATCGTATGCCCACCCCGATGAAACCAATAAATCAAGAAATCCACCAAGAATATCAAGGCAACCCAAGCGAAAGGACTTGCAGGATTGATCGCCAATAATCCGACATGATTTTGCAGGAACTCAAACCACAAAAACAAACCAATAAAAATATACAAATCCATGACCCGCTCAATCAATCCGCAACAGATATTCATGACCGAGCTTTCAAATTTGAAGTGTTGGTGTCCGTGCGCTTTGTCGTGTCGCCATTCCAACCAAACAACAATAAACATTGCGGGAATGAACAAAGGAAAAAGATGTACTGACATAGTTTAATATTGAATGGGGTAATTTTGAATGTTATAACTCACTATTTACAGTGCAATATTAATGGAAAATGATGCTTCCTGTCAATACACTTAATTAAAGAAAAGGGACTTTTAAAGTTGAGGTTATTTTTTTATAAAAACTTAATAATCAATATTTTGAATTGAAAATTTAAAGAGGTTTAAACTTAATAAAACATATAGATTTGTGAGGGATTAAGTAAGATTTTCCAGTCCATTGGGTAAGAGCCGCATCGAAGTCCATGCATCATTTAAATAAACCTTAACTTCTCTATAACCAATGCTTAACAGTAGCTCTGCCACCTCCTCAAAATTATTCTCCAATTCTGAAAAATGATGAGCATCCGAACTGATAGTTACGGGAATATTTTTATCATAACATAGTTCCAAAATCCATTTTGAAGGGTAAAATTCAGTCGTTTTTCCCTGATAAAAACCGCGTGTATTTACTTCTACAATACAGCTTGAATTTGAAATTACCTCTATCGTTTCCGCTACAATTTCCTTGTACCATGTTTCGTTTTCATCAAAAAAACGATTGCCTTTATTGAGTTTTTTAATCAAATCCAAATGCCCGATAATATCCGGCGGGTCGTGTTTGACCATCATTTGTACACGCTCGTAATATGCGCGTACCATCGCCTGCACATCGCCGACATACACCTCACGCAAGCCACGCGCCAACTCCTCCGCCGTAAAATCCATGCAAAAATATTCCCCATCTGCATACTGCCCGATGTAATGCACCGACCCCACAATCACATCCAATTTATACGCCTCAAAATCGCCCGGACCAATCACATCCGGTATAAAATCGACCTCTAATCCCTTGTAAATTTGCAACTGCGGATAAGTCTGTTGAGCATGTTTGATGTCTTGTAAATACGCCTTCAAATCCGACATTTTCATATGCCAATCCGTCTCAAACGGCACAGGCGCGTGACTCGAAAAACCAATCGCAAGCATCTGATTTTCAACAGCTTGTCGGACGTGTTCTTCTACTGTACATTCGCCGTCACAGTAGAAAGTGTGCATGTGATAATTCGTCCAATTCATAATTGTACAGGCGATTTCAATCGCCATGTTTTATTTCCTCCTAAACGGCTTTGCACGAAGTTCATTTTCAGAACTTTCGATAAGGCCATTCAAACGTTTATGTTGCGTTTTTTCTTGCTTGGCAGACATCACCCAATGCGTAGCTATACGCTGATACGAAGGTGCTTGCGAGCTAAAAAATGCCCACGCTTTTTCATGTTTTTTGAATTGCGTTTCAAATTCCGCACTCAATGGCACTTCCTTTTTTTCGTAGGCATATACAAGTGTCTTATGCTCCTTGTGTAGCTCATATGCTCGCATTCCCGCGTCGCGCATCAAGTCTTTTTTTATCAATTCCTTCACTGTTTTGATATTCTTCAAACTCCAATTACTCTTTGGTCTGCGTGGCGTAAAACGAATCTTATAACGTTCTCCGTCAATGGATTTTCGTAAACCATCAATCCAACCAAAACATATCGCCGCCTCCACCGATTCATCCCAAGTGATACTCGCTTTTTTCGTTGCTTTCTTGTAATAACCCACCCACAATTCGCTCACCGAATCGTGATTTTTCTCCAGCCAATTAGCGAAATCTTCCTGCGTTTTGAAAAAAAGTAATTCCATTTTAATTGAAAATTGAGAATGGATAATTGAGAACGATTTTAATTTGAACTTGTACTTGATACTTGCGCTTGAACTTGCTTAACACCTAATATACATTCGCTCTGCGAAAGCAAAAATATTATCAAACGTAATTTTTTGATTATCAATAAAAACATCGCCCGAAACCCGCCCAAACGGTCCTGCACAATCCGACGCACCGAGCGGACCGAGATTGATTTTTACATCCTTTGGATAAAGCGCGTGGAAAGTCAGATTGACTTTGCCTTGTCGGTCTTTTATCGTCCAAATATCGTTATTTCTATCAAATGTAATAGCAGGTAAAGAGTAAATTTTTCCACCCAACCAAAGGGCATTTTCATTATATTTTTCTCCGTCGATTGAGTCATTTTTTGTCAAATTCAGACCAATCAAACCGCGCTCGTCGATGAAAGCCGCTGTTATCCAATCCCATTTCAAGCGATAAGGATAATAGCCTTTATGGTCATCCAGAATGAAAAAACTACTTTCGTTTTTAAATTCGTAGTGTTCACTATTTATTCGTAGAAAACCATTCATCGGAACGATATTTTTATGAGCATACATCCCGTGATTTTCGCCGAAAGGTACGCTTGCTACAAGGTGTTCGCTAGCTCCGAAATTGCCTTGCACTTCTCCTTCAATCGCTGGCATCTCTTTGTTTTTCAAGGTTTTAAATTTGACAGTAATTCTATTTTTGCGTAATTTATTTTCTATTTGAATGTCAATTTTTTTATTGGAAAATGAATTAACGCTATCCAGTACATTATTAGGAATATTCAATTGAGTGGGAATCAATTGCTGCTCATATACGTAATGTTTTTCTTGCAAAATATCAAACACACGCAGCTGCGCGAAAGCGGATAATTTGGCATTGAACAAAGCGATATTATAGAAAAATCGTTCATCACCACCTTGAACGGCTTGAAATTCTTTGAGTCGCAAATTGCGCCACCAACGCGGGGTCGGGAAGTTCGGATTAGTCTTGGCATCAATAAGATTCACCGCTTCAATGGCTTGGTGAAATGTACCGAATTGGATTTGGCGATTGTTGACGAGTTGTGGCTTGGTTTGCATTTATAGATTTAGTCGTAGCACAGACGTTCCTGTCTGTATTTGCGGCACAGACAGGAATGTCTGTGTTACGATTATAGATTGAGTTGAATGTCAAATTCTTCTTGGATGGCGCGGATGAAATAGACCTCTTCGGGACTGCTTTCAAGTAAATTAGAGAAGTATTTTTCAGCATTCCCATCGGCAAGCATCCTAACAAGTTCGCGGTGCCTTTCAATATATCGCAACCTGTATCCTTTCAATCCATTATCATCCAGTTTCAGATATCCAATGAGATTTTTTGCTTCAACATCACCTTCATTACACACAAAAGTACCGCCTTTATATTTTACACGCTGCTCAAAATCTTCGTCGGTTGGATGTAGTAAAGGTTGGAATTTTTGCCATCTGACGGCTGTTCCTTTTTCGTTATTCCATTGCCCTTGTACGAGAAAATAATTGTGATAACCGTCTTCATTCGTTCCCTTTAATGTAGGGTTAAAATGTTCGATTTCTTCTGTCGAAATTCGGACAAAATAGGTTTCGGTATAGGCACAAATATGCTTTTGTTCTTTGAGCAGAATACTTCTGATTTTGGAGTTGTTGCCACCGACTTTATACACCAAATCTTTGGCTTCGGAGTCTTCAAGTTTCACGATTCGTCTCATGCGGGATAATTATAACGATTACCGAGTTTGACCACTTCCAGCATCAATTCCTGTTTCTTTTCCTCGTTTTTTTCTGTTTTCAATTTATTTTTCAGATTCAAATAATGCTCCCATTGCTGAGTACCATGTTCATTGATAATCGTGCGAATACCAAAATCCCGAAACAACATATCATTCGGGTCATCCCCAATCGGAGAATCGCCCTTATACACCGAATCAGAGGTCACATAGCCATTCTCATCAAATCGTAAAATAAAGCGCTCGCAAGGTTCAAATGCAGCCGCGACCATAGGCGAGTGCGTGGCAAAGAAAAACTGTACTTCGGGCGCAAGGCGCGTATAATAATCAACTATTTTCAATTGAATATCAGGAAATAAGGAGCGTTCCGGTTCGTCGAAGAGTATGATAGTATTTTTAGTATCAAAGAGATAAATTGGGAGGGCAGTGAGGATAATCTGCTTGGTACCCGTAGAAAGTCCATGAGGTGGAACTTTCTGATTATCTTTATTTTGAAATGAAAAATAAATATTATCAGTGCCATTAGTGTTTAGCTTCAAATTGAAATAATCCAACATCGGGTCAAGACATTCTTGGGCAATTCGGGTACGCGGATTAGGATTTTCTTTTTTCCAATCTTCAAACTTTTTTATGGCATTTTCCGAATTTTCTCCTGAAATATTCTGCCCTAATTCCTTTGAAGCACGACCAAATGATTCGTCATATTTTTTAATATTTTCAAATAAATTTTTCCAAACATTCTCATTATAATTATTTGAAAAATCAATAAATTGCGATGGTGTTTTTTGAGTGCTTTTTGTCTCATATACTACTTGCGGTTCATTGAATAATTGCATCGGTTCTTCCGGCATTGGTTTTAGGTCAAGCATATTGGCATTTGCCATAATATCACTATGAAAGTGAATCAATATTTTGCCGCTTGCCTGTTCCGTTTCACTGATTTCGATGTGAAATGTATTGCCATTTAAATGTATTTCTTCGTGTTCAAACTTCTCATTTACAGTCTGATGAATCAAGTTGCGAAAGATATGCAATAAACGAGTTTTCCCCGTTCCACTTTGTCCCAAAAAACACACTTTTTCCAAAGGCTTTCCCGCTTTCTCATGCCCATCAGGATAAGTAAAGTCCAACTCCAAATTTCTAAATTGTTGAAATTCCTCAATTTTCAGCTTTGTTATCTTCATGTAGTTGATTAATTTGTATGCTCAAATATATCATTTTTTAAGGAAAAATGCCCAACGTAAAACGATTTTGCAAATCGTTCCTTCGAATCACGAGTCAACGAATAAACGAATCACGAACCTACACCATTTTCCAAAAAGACCCATCCGCTTTATTTCGTTTAAATTTCAAAAACCAATCACAAATAAAATACAGCATCACCAAACCAATGACCCAAACCAAATACATCACCCCAATCGAAGCCCCGGCAGGAAAAGGCGCACCCATCAAAGCATACAAATATAAATGAACGATATAAAAAAACATCGCTGTCTGCCCGAAAAGCCGTACAGGACGCAGCCATTTTTGATTGGATAATTTTGAAAAAACGAACAATAAAATCAAATTAATACCGCAGGTAATGAGAATAAAAACCACGCTTGGCGGATATTTGATGAGCGTAAAAAATGAAATCCAATCGTGATAAGAATTCATCTGAAAATTAGTCACTTCAAAAAAACGAAGCACCATAAAAGCCGCTACAAACACCAAGCCTATCACCAATGAATACCCATAAATTTTATCAGGAAATTCTCGCATCAATTTTGCCCAAAACATCCCGAAAGTCACCACACCCAACCACGGAATTATGGGATAAAGCGTCATTGCCCCAACAGAAAGCCCCGGCACAGCAAGGAATACCGCCAAAGGATTCAACACATCATCAGCCGACAATTGCCCAATGTACCAAGCCGAAAATGCAAAACTCAAAACACTAATCAGTACCAGCAACCACTTCGGTAATTTCCACAAAAACGCACCCAAAATCATACACATTCCCAAACCGTACAACACCGTAGTCGGTATCAAAAAACCACCCTCATAAGCTCCCGGAAAAGCCATGCCGCCACCGCCTGACGCACCACGCCCAAAGAATGCACCCAATCCCCAAGCCGGAAATTCAAGGAAAAACATAAACAACAAAATCAGACCGCCCCGCTTGAAAAAATACGAACGAATACGCCCTTCTGACCAACCCGTTTGCAGTCGTTTTTCAGCAAACAACAACATACTCATACCCATCAAAAAGAAAAACCCCGGCGCACACATATGACTCACAAATCGCGTCAACCACCAACCCAAATCAGGGTAAACCTTGAAGCTCACGCCCCAAATTTCAGTAAAGTGCGTCCGCGCCACCATACCGCTTGCATGGTCGAGTGCCATCAGCATCATAATAAATCCGCGCAACAAATCTATCGGAACAGTCCTCATCATAGCTGCAATATAAGTCAAATCAAGTCGCATTTCAATATTAAAATCCCTATATTTGCACCTTAATAATGCTACAATGCTGAAATGCGATAATGCGACAATGTTTTCTTCATTAACGCATTGTAGCATTATCGCATTGACGCATTAAAAACATTCACTCATTCGCTCATTCAAAATTCACTCATTAATCAGTGGCAAAAAAAAGCGTATTCAGGGTCTATTTCGAGAAAATACCGGCACCATTCAGGAATAAATACCTCCTGACGGCATCGGTATTTGTGATATGGATTACGTTTTTTGACCAAAATGATTTGATTTCGCAGCGTCATTTGCAAAATATCATTAATGATATGGAAGCCAAAAAAGAACATTACAAAGTCGAGGTAGAAAATGTCAAACGGGAAAAAGAAGCCCTATTCTCTGACCAAGCTACCCTCGAAAGATTTGCCCGCGAAAAATACATGATGAAAAAAGACAATGAAGATATTTTCGTCATTGTAGAAGAAGAATAAACTTTCGCAAATTCCAAATAACAAACACCAAATCCCAACGTGTCTTTATTTTCAATCAACTGATAAACAGCTAGATATAAACATAAATTCACGTATTGAAAACATTGCTGCATTGCTGCATTGTCGCATTGTCGCATTAATAAATTCACTCATTCAAAATTCACTCATTCACTCATTTATACATGTCAGTTTTAGTTAATAAAAACTCAAAAATCATCGTACAAGGATTCACCGGAAAAGAAGGCACTTTCCATGCCGGACAAATGATAGAATACGGAACGAATGTCGTGGGCGGTGTCACACCCGGCAAAGGCGGACAAACGCACCTCGACAAACCTGTATTCAATACCGTAGCCGAAGCCGTCAAAAAAGTCGGTGCAGATACTTCCATTATTTTCGTACCGCCGCGTTTTGCGGGCGATGCGGTGATGGAAGCAGCAGATGCGGGAATCGGTGTTATCATATGTATCACAGAAGGTATTCCTGTGCAGGATATGGTCAAGGTGAAAGCCTATATTGAAGATAAAGATTGCCGCTTGGTCGGACCTAACTGTCCCGGCGTGATGACTCCCGGTGAAGCAAAGGTCGGTATCATGCCCGGTTTTATCCATAATCCCGGACGTGTCGGTATTGTATCTCGTTCAGGTACATTGACTTACGAGGCAGTTGACCAAGTCACCAAAGCCGGAATGGGACAATCGACTTGTATCGGTATCGGTGGTGATCCAATTGTAGGTACAACCACCAAAGATGCTGTCGAACTACTCATGAATGATCCGGACACAGATGGAATTATTATGATTGGTGAAATTGGTGGAAGTATGGAAGCCGATGCTGCACATTGGATAAAAGAACACGGTACAAAACCTGTTGTTGGTTTTATCGCCGGACAAACTGCCCCTAAAGGCAGAACAATGGGACATGCCGGAGCTATCGTCGGCGGACACGAAGATACCGCAGAAGCCAAAATGAAAATTATGGCAGAATGTGGCATTCATGTTGTCAAATCGCCTGCGACTATTGGCGAAACAATGGCGAAAGCATTGAGATAGAAATACGCAAAGAAACGGGCATGTTTTAGATTTGCCGGAAAAGTAGTTGACACTTTTTTGAAATGTAAAATATGGCTACCCATTTAACTTTGCCCAAAGCGAATACTCGTCAGACGAATCCCTTTATTCAGTGCGAATATTTTATGAGACAAATCACTACATTTCACAAAAACCTTCGTCAGACGAGTGCGCCCCGCAACTTGAGTTCGGCA
>CALHBW010000448.1 GCA_937930625.1 uncultured Saprospiraceae bacterium
TTATAATACAATTTAGCCGCTAAAAACTGCGGTGCGGTCAGCCCCTCAATCGGAGCGAGTTCTACAATGTCGAATCCGACGACTTTTTTCTGTTCAAATACCATTTTCAAATATTGTGTGGTGGTATGCCAATCCAATCCGCCGGGTTCGGGGGTGCCGGTGGCGGGCATAATCGAGGGGTCAAACGCATCCAAGTCAAATGTAATATATATGCGGTCGGTCATCAAGTCAATGGAGTCTTGCATCCAATCAGTATTGTGGTGCATTTTATGGGCAAAAAAGCATTGTCGGCGGTCTAAAAATTCATTTTCCTCTACATCCATGCTGCGTATGCCGACTTGTACGAGGTTGCAATTTTGCGAGGCATCATATACGGCGCAAGCGTGATTGTAAGGCGTACCTTCGTACTGTGGGCGGAGGTCGGTGTGTGCGTCGATTTGCAGCACCGTCAAGTCCGCAAAATGCTCGTAAAATGCCCGAATAATACCGATACTAATGGAGTGTTCGCCACCAAAAAACGTCAATAACTTATTGGTTTTCAGCGCTTCTTGTGTGAGTTCGTAAGTGGCTTCGTACATGGCTTTGGGGCTGTCGAATCCACTCAATTTGGGTAGTAAGTGTATGCCTTTTTGATAGACTTCGGAGTCGGTTTCGATGTCGTAGAGTTCCATATTTTCGGCAGCGTCGAGGAAGGCTTCGAAGCCTTTGTCTGCGCCTTTTCCCCATGTGCTGGTGCCGTCGTAGGGAATGGATTGGAGTAGGACAGCAGCCGTTTCGTAATCGGCAAATTCAGCGGGAATACCTGCGAATGTTTTCATATGTTTTGGTGATATGAACCACTAAGGTCACGAAGAACACTAAAAACCAAATAGGCGCAGAAGGACACAAGATTTTATAGGAAAATTTCTTTGAAACCTTAGTTTTCTTATACGTTAATTTAGCTTAGTGTCTTTAGTGTACTTAGTGGTTCAAACAAGTATTTTTTGTACTTGATAACCTAAAATGGAGAGCATATCCTCTACGGTTTGCTCATTGCTATATACGGTATCGACAAAATTTCCGGTTTCGTCGCGGTCTATTAAAATATACTTGGGCGAAGGAATCAAACAGTGTTTAATTCCGCCGTATCCGCTTATTGAATCTTGATAAGCTCCTGTATGAAAGAAGCCTATGTATAGCGGTTCTTTATCTTTATTTTCGTAGCGTGGCAGCATGATTTGTTGGTTGAGGTCTTCGGAATTATAGTAATCCGAATGGTCGCAACTGATGCCGCCGATATTGACGCGGGTGTATTCGTTTTGCCATTTATTGACGGGCAGTAGGATGAATTTTTCCAAAATCGACCAGGCATCGGGTATGGTATTCATCAGGCTATTGTCAATCATGTACCAAAGTTCGGTGTCGTTTTGTTGTTTTTGCTCCAATACAGAAAAGATAATCGCGCCGCTTTCGCCAACGGTATATTTACCAAATTCGGTGAAAATATCCGGCTCAATGATGTCTTCCGCCATGCAAGCGGTTTTTATATTTGATACAATTTCATTGATAATGTATTCGTAATCATACTCAAAACCAAGATTGTTGCGAATCGGGAAACCGCCACCGAGATTGAGCGCACGTAGCGTGGGGCAGATTTTTTTGAGGTCGCAAAAGAGCTTCATTGCCTTCTGAAATTCGCCCCAATAGTACATGGTATCTTTGATGCCCGAATCGACAAAGAAGTGCAACATTTTGAGGTCGAAACGCCCGTTGGGTTTGATTTCATTTTCATAAAAATCAATAATTTCATTCGGCGGAATACCCAAACGAGAGGTGTAGTATGCCGATTGTGCTTCTTCATTTATCGCCATTCGAATACCCAATTTTATTTTGATACGCGAGCGTGATATTTTCTTTTTTAATCGAAAAAATTCTTGTGTAGAATCCAATACCAAAACGGAGTTTTTGAAGCCGTCTTTATTTAATGAAATTATTTTATCGAGATACCCCTCGGTCTTGTAGCCGTTGTGTACCAATATGGTAGATTTGTCGATTTTTCCTTCTGTGTAAAGTTGGCGAATCAAATCAATATCGTAGGAAGAGGAGGTTTCGATATGAATGTTTTCCTTTAATGCCGTCTTTAATACGGGCGCGAAATGATTGCATTTGGTGCAATAACAGTAGTGATATTTGCCCTTATAACCGTGTTTTTTGATAGCGCGATTAAAAAGGTTTTTGGCTTTTTTAATTTGGTCATTGATACGCGGCAAATAAATGAGGCGAAAGGGTGTACCGTGTTTTTCAATCAAATATTTGAGCGAAATGCCGTAAAAGGTCAAGTAACCGTCACGCAAATCGAAGCCCTCCTGTGGGAAGTAGTAGCTTTGGTCTATGAGGTCGAAGTAGGTATTCTTCATTTTTAAGTTCAAGCGCAAGTATCAAGTTCAAGTTCGAGTTTTTTATTTGGCTGCGCCAAATACAATTCAAACTTACTCTTCTTGCATAAGACAAAAATAGGCTCTCCAAGAACCCGCCGTGTGTGAGCGAAATTCCTGAAGAACCATACAATTTTGTATCAATATTTCTTTATTTCAAATACTCAAAAATGAGGAATTGAGGGCTTAATTCCTCCCACTTTTCGCTTATAATTAGACAGTACAAAAGGTGGAAAAAATCAATTCAACAATTCCTCATTCGAGATGTATTGAAAATGATAAAAGAACATTATTTTGGGACAAGATTCAGCAATAATATTGATATATGCAAGCATTGACAGAAAATATTTTTTAATAATTAAAAATATTTTTGTCGTGCTAATTTTTTATACCTACAAATTCGTTTTTATCAATTTAATGGCAATAGCTAATAGTATGATTCCGAATATCTTACGCAATACTGCCGCGCCTCCTTCACCGAGTTTAGCTTGCAACCAATCGGATGAGCGAATCACTAAAAAAACGATTAATAAATTCACTATAATTCCTACGATAATATTTTCAATTACATACTCTGCACGCAAGGAAAGCAGCGTCGTAAGCGTACCTGCCCCTGCGATAAACGGAAACGCCATCGGCACGATAGAAGCCGACTTGATAGTACCCGAATCTTTGAAAAAATCTGCGCCCAAGACCATTTCCAGACCAATAATAAAAATCACAATACCACCCGCAATGGCAAACGACCCCACATCCACGCCAAAGAGCGACAATACGCCTTCGCCGAAGAACAGAAAAATAATCATAATGATGCCGGAAATGAGCGTGGTCTTGCCCGGTTCGATGCGATTACCTTTTTCTTTCAGGCTGATAATCACCGGAATATTACCAATAATATCAATCACAGAAAATAAAATCAGGGTAACGGAAATAATTGCTTTTAATGTCATTTTTGCTGCCTTTTTTAGCCGATTTTTCAATGGCTTGTTTATGAAGGCGCAAGGTGCAGGTTATAAATATGAAAGTCAATAGGCGAGTGTGAACTGTATGTTAAGTTTATTGAGTTGAATTAGTTTATTAAGTTGAATTAGTTTATTGAGTTGATTGGGTTGAATTAGTTTATTGAGTTATTGAGTTTAGGGAGTGTTCACCCAACTGTGTCTTATTCGATTAAATTAAGGATGCTATATTTACAAAAGACTGATAATCAAATCTCTGCGAACTCCGCGTTCTCTGCGTGACACAAAATATTGAATAGTCCCTGAGTTTATTATTTCGCATAACGAAATTTAACACCGAATCAACTCAAT
>CALHBW010000449.1 GCA_937930625.1 uncultured Saprospiraceae bacterium
TCCGAAACCAATAACTTCTGTATTTCAGGCGGTGTCGCTGTTCCATTATGGCAAAGTGACGAAATTTATGCACGAACATTAACGGAAGGTACGACCAATACTTTGGAGGTATTACCAAATCCGGCACAAGACAATTTGACGATTTATTATAATCTGACAAACGACTTCAACGCGGATATTCACGTAGTTGATATTACGGGTAAAGTTGTTCGTGAAATTACGCGCGATGCAAATGACACGAACCAAGTACAAGTTAATATTAATGACTTGACTTCCGGTTTCTATTTCGTGAGATTAGTTTCCGGCGATACTGTTTTGTCTAAGAAATTTGTGAAACAATAATTTATTAATAAATTTCAAAAAACAAGTACCAATAGGAAGGACATCAGGCTTCGGTTTGATGTCCTTTTTTATTGGAGCAAAAAGTCAATTTTAAGGTTTTCTTAACTATCGCTACCATACCATCTCCGTTAATTAATCCCAAGACTTTTTTTCGGGCTCCCTAAATTTGAGTTTTATTGTGAGTTCACTCACAATAATCTCTTTTTTTTTCTATTTAACGAACTCGAAAGCCGTAACTCGTAACTCGTATTCTTTAATCTGATTTCATTTTAGTACTTTTGCCTGTTGAATGGTTTTATTGCTGTACGGTTCACTTGATGGATAGATGA
Organism: uncultured Saprospiraceae bacterium; assembly: GCA_937930625.1. GTDB lineage: Bacteria > Bacteroidota > Bacteroidia > Chitinophagales > Saprospiraceae > JAHDEO01. Next base: position 672 of record CALHBW010000449.1, read on the forward strand.
GAAATTTTGCTATACAAAATTTAATACAACAATATAACCATGAAGCAATGAAACCCTAAAACCATATAACAATCATTTTTTTCTATGGATTTCAAGAAACTAAGTACAATAGTCGGCTGGGTCGTATTTGCGATAGCAGCAACAGTATATATTCTCACAGCAGAGCCTACGGGCAGTTTATGGGATTGTGGTGAGTTTATCACAGGTGCCTACAAGCTCGAAGTCGTTCACCCGCCGGGGGCGCCGATGTTTATGCTCGTTGGGCATATATTTACCACGATAGCACAAGTACTCTCGGACGACCCTGCTATGATTGCCTATTCTGTCAATGTCATGTCGGGGATTTGTACGGCATTTGTGGCGATGTTCGTCTGTTGGGTAACGATGATTTTATCCAAAATGACCGTTGTAGGGCGCAGCGACGAAATGACCAATGGGCAAATGTTTGCCGCACTCGGTAGCGGACTTGTAGCGGGTTTAGCCACTACTTTTGCCACTTCCGTTTGGTTTTCTGCCGTAGAAGGCGAGGTGTATGCGATGGCGAGTTTCTTTACCGCGATAGTAGTATGGGCAGTCGTCAAATGGTATCACATGGAAGATACACGTCAGGCGGATAGGTGGTTGGTATTTGCGATGTTTATGGCGGGGCTTTCTTTGGGCGTTCACCTGTTGAGTTTGCTGACTTTGCCGGCGATGGCTTTGTTGTATTATTACAAAAAAACAGAAGAACCGAAACTCTTACACATGGGAATTGCGATGCTTATTGGTGTAGCAATTTTTGGTTTAGGTATTCAAAAAGTCGTGATGAGTAGTACCCTCAAAATGGGTAGCGCATTGGATTTTTTCTTTGTGAATGATCTTGGCTTACCATTTAATAGTGGCTTGCTATTTCTGGGTTTCCTTATGCTTTTGCTGATTGCGGCAGGTTTGTGGTTCACTTCCAAAAGAGGACAAACACCGCTCGGTATTCCTTTAGCATTATTCTGCTTATTAGCTGCACCTGCTTTTGGACTTGGTGGCAAATTTCTCTTCGTACTACTTGCCGTTTTATCTGTTACTTTAGTCAAACAAACCATTGACAATCACCATTTACAAAAAATCGTAGTCGTATTTGGTTTGTTGATGTTAAGTTTTTCGACTTACGCGCTCATCGTCATTCGTGCCAATGCCAATACGCCGATTAACATGAACAATCCGTCGAATGCTTACTCGCTGATGTCGTACCTCAATCGTGAGCAGTATGGCGACAGACCCTTACTTTACGGACCGCATTTTGCCGCCAAACCCACAGGCACAGAAGAAGAAGATAGAATTGGTAGAGCAGGAGACAAATATGATGTTATTGATAGAAAATTGTCCTATACTTACGATAGCCGCGATATGATGCTCCTGCCGCGTATCGGGCATTACGACCGCGAAAACGAACACCGCCGTTGGATGGGAAGCAATCCAAGCTCGCAAAAAGACCCCGGTTTTGTGGATAACTGGAGCTTCCTGCTCCGCTACCAAATCGGCTGGATGTACGGTAGATATTTCATGTGGAATTTCGTAGGAAGACAAAACGGACAACAAGGTTTTTATAATTGGAATCCGAAAGACGGCAACTGGTTGAGCGGGACATTTATTGATAATTGGCGGTTGTATGACCAAAGCAATATTCCTGAAAGCATGAAAAAAGACCAATCCCGAAATACATATTTCTTCCTGCCTTTCATCTTTGGTTTATTGGGCATGTTTTATCACTTTGGCAGTAGGCGAAAATGGGATGCCTTCGCTGTTTTGGTCTTATTTGTGATGACCGGAATTGCGATTATTTTCTATTCCAATCAACCGCCCAACGAACCGCGTGAACGGGATTACGTACTCGCCGGGTCGATGTTTACCTATTGTATATGGATAGGTATGGGCGTGATGGCTTTGTTTGATTTATTCAAACGTTATATGGCAGGAAATGTCGCAGCTATCGTGGCATCGGCATTGGTGTTGAGTGCGCCACTGATTATGGGTTTCCAAAACTGGGACGACCACACCCGCGCCGGACACACAGGCGCGCGCGATTATGCCACCAATTTCCTCGAATCTTGCGACGAAAACGCCATCGTATTTACGCATGGTGACAATGATACTTACCCACTTTGGTATGCACAAGAAGTAGAAAATATTCGGACGGATGTGCGCGTCGTCAACTTGAGTCTTTTGGCAGTAGATTGGTATATCGACCAACTCCGCCGCAAGGTCAATAACTCGCCGCCCATCAAAATGAGTCTGCCGCCTGAAGCCTATCGTGGCAATAAACGCAATATCACTTTCCTCAATCCGCAGCAGGTGAGGAGCGACAAGAAAATGACCATTCAGGACGTCATGAAATTTACGGCAACAGACCAAGCCGGACTTCCTGCTGAGTCCCCAAGCTATATTCCAACAAGCAATATCGTCATTCCTGTGAATAAAAATGTCGTGATGCAAAACGGTACAGTTTCCCAACCTGATACGGGGCAGGTATTGACCGAAATTCCAATTCGTTTTCCGAAAAATAAACAACGACTCATCAAAGATGAATTGGCGATGATGGATATTATTTCGAGTAATAATTGGGAACGTCCGATTTATTACGCCGTTACCTGTCGTCCTGAGAAATTGCTGGGCTTGTCGGATTATCTTCAATTGGAAGGTTTGGCATCGCGCATCGTACCTGTACGCACGAAGGGTGACGCCGAATTCGGACAAATGCCAATAGGACAGGGACGTGTCGATTCGGATAAAATGTACGACAATATTATGAACAAATTCCGTTGGGGTAATTTCGATAAAATCGATGCTTACATCAACGAAAGTTATATGCCGAGTGTGGCGAGTAATCGTTTTGCGATGTTGCGCCTTGCGCGCACCCTCATCAAAGAAGGCGATAACGAACGTGCAAAAAATATCCTTAATAAATATTTCGAGGCATTTCCGCACAAAAATTTCCCTTACGATTACAACGCGATGTACATGGTTCGCCTCTATCAAGAGGCTGGCGCAGAAGCAGACGGCAAAGAACATATTCTTACGCTCGCCCGTGAAGCCGCCGACCAACTCGAGTTCATGGATTCATTGGATGATGATACATTGAAAACAGCATTTAGAGATGATTTTGAACAATGGGTGCAAATGATGCGCGAATTGCAACAAATGGTTAGCTCTAATCCGGCGTATGGTGATATTAAAAATGAGGTATTGGATTTATTTAAAGATTATGGTCCGGCTAACGCACCGCCATTGAGAGACTAAAACTTGTGATTCGTTTCACAAGAAATAATAATTTTTCAGAACGCACTACAATCAATGTAGTGCGTTCTTTTTTGGGGGAAATCCATCAATAAACGTGTCATCTAAATGATACAGAAACACATAAGCCCAAATTCGCATCAAATCAGAAACCAACTCTTCTTCAAAACCTATAACTCGATCGGGTGCGATTCGTTTTTGTACCCATGCTCATTTTTAATTTTTATTCAATAATGGACAGCATTGGGCTTGAATTTGGGCTAAAACTCGTCTGACATTTAAACTTTGTCGGAAAACATGATATCATCGGTAGATTTTGAAAA
>CALHBW010000450.1 GCA_937930625.1 uncultured Saprospiraceae bacterium
GAAATGCCAATCACCGTATTCGGTGGCAGCAACCTCATCACTGTTGACCCAAGCCGACTACCGGCAGCTACTTACGTACTATCCATTCAAGGCAATAACTGGCGTAGCTCCGCTATGAGATTTGTTAAATTGAATGAGTAGAAGATAAGATGATAGGATAAAGCAGTGCAACGGAAGTGTAATACCTCCGTTGCCGCTTTTAAATTGGGGTTAGTAATTAGTTGATTTCCCGATAGCTATCGGGAAATTAACTAATCACTAATAACCCCAATTTAAATCCTAAACGAGGCTTTCTTTATATTTAGAAAATGAAGGAGACAGTGATATGCTCCTTCATTATTTTTAAAGTATTTAGTGAAAGAAATAAAATAAATTCGGCAGTTATACTTGTTCTTTTCCCTTCTAAAAAACACAAAAAAGTAGTTCCGTAGCCCTGCTATGCAACGATTTTTTGAATTTCTTAGAAGAAAAAATTACGGCGCATAACTGTCGAATTTATTTAATTTCTTTCACTTATCAAATACAGAAATGCAGGCAGGAAGATAGTTCTATCTATTTTACCTATCTGCTTTTGTTGAAGGGCATATTTAACCCAAGTCGAAAATGGTTTGGCAACATTCGATATCTAAGTCTTAATTAGCGAGAAAGCAAGGCAATAGATGAAGTAAGTTTGAGCGAAGCGCAATACTAAATATTTTTTGGTGTGAGGATGAAGTGATATTGATTGCCCAAGCGCAGTGCTAATGGCATGATGCCGAACTTTTTGAGAAAAAGTCAAGCGTAGGCTTTTTTCCATAAAAAATAAAAAAAATCGCGTGTGTTATGTGTCTGTTTTGAAGGCGTTTATTGAAATAATGTACAGAAATTATGAAAAAAAAGCTAATACTTATATGCGGAGCTTGTTTACTAATGATAACAGCCTGCCAGAAAGATTCCTCAAATCACGATATTTTGGATATTGAACTCAATGCAGCGCTTTTCAATGCTTCTGATGGTGAGGGAAGAAATTATTTTAAACTACCGGAAAGCCATCAGTTCAATGACATTCCGCAAGACCCGAATAATCCACTGACCACTAACAAGGTAGAACTAGGTAAAATGCTTTTTCATGAAACAGGACTTGGTGTAAAACCCGAAAATGCTGTGAGTTTGCAGACCTATTCCTGTGCTTCTTGTCATTTTGCAGGTGCAGGTTTTCAAGCAGGTATTCCGCAAGGTATTGGTGAGGGAGGTATTGGTTTTGGGTTGAATGGTGAGGGGCGGTCTCATAATTTGGACTACGCACCTTCGGATATAGATGTGCAACCACTGCGTTCTCCTTCTGCCATGAATGGTGCTTATCAGAAAAATCACTTATGGAATGGTCAGTTTGGCGCAACGGGGGTTAATACAAATTTGAGTGATTTATGGGCAGATTTGGAAGGAACAGAATCACCTTTGCAAACAAACGCTTTAGGCTTTGAAGGCTTGGAAACACAGGCAATTGCAGGCATGGGCGTACATCGGATGGATTGTACGGCTGAAATGGTGGAAGCAGGTGGTTATCAGTCGATGTTTGATGCAGCGTTCCCCGATATACCCGTTCCTGAGCGATATGAATTGCAACAAGCAGGGCTGGCAATTGCTGCCTATGAACGAACATTATTGGCAAATGAAGCTCCTTTCCAACGATGGTTAAAAGGTGATAATCAAGCCATGAGCAAAGCTGAAAAACGCGGTGCAATCGTCTTTTTTGAAACGGCGAATTGTGCGAAATGCCATACAGGTCCGGCATTAAATTCTATGGAATTTCATGCTTATGGAATGAATGATTTAGATGGGGTGCAGGTCGTCAATTATGACCCCGCGAATCCGGCACATAAAGGTAGAGGAGGTTTTACAAAGGATGCTACAGATGATTATAAATTCAAAGTACCACAATTGTATAATCTCGCTGATTCACCTTTTTATGGACATGGAGCTTCGTTTACTTCTATTCGTCAAATAGTGGAGTATAAAAATACCGGACAAGCAGAAAATACCGATGTTCCCGACGCTCAATTGAGTAATGAATTTAAACCATTACAACTCTCTCAACAAGAAATTAATGACCTGACTTTGTTTATAGAACGTAGTTTACATGACCCGAATTTGAAAAGATATCAACCTGATGAACTTCCTACGGGCAATTGTTTTCCGAATAATGATGAGGCTGCAAGAATAGATTTAGGATGTGAATAAAATTTGTAACCTTAAAGAATACAACTCACTTAGAAAGTGATGAATGATAGCAGGGGTAAAGCGCAAAAATTGCCCCTGCTTCTTTTATTTCTGTCTATTCTCCGCTCTCTCGTTAAATTGGGGTGATTAGTTAATAAGTTATTAGTCAGCATATTACAAGTATTTATTCATGAAAAAGGTCATTGTTTTTTTGAGGCATCTCAATATCTAAAAATTGTTTTTAAGCAACTATTATATATTTCTAAAAATATAATTAGATTTTTGTATTCAGAAAATAAACCTTTTTATGAAGACCTTTTTCACGATATAAAGTCCATAGCTGTACTGTAAGCGGGGTAAATTTCGGAAAATGCTGATTCACGCAGAGGTCGCAGAGATTTTATAGTATTTCTCCGCGTACTCTGCGTGCTCTGCGTGAAATATAGATGAGTCCACTTTGGAAAGTGGAAAAATTCCAAAAAGTTGAAATTTTATTTTGTCATTTAAAAATAAGAGCGGAGATATACTCATGTTTACTAAACTTTTAAAGTTTAGTAAACATATTTTTAGCAGAATATGTAATTTAATTTTAATTATTCGTTTATACATTAAAGTAGAATTTTAAATAATAAGTACATGGACACAATTATCTTTAATTTATAACGGCTTCTTTTTCCGTTGTTTTCCCTTTAAAAATCCTTACGTAGCGTAGGCTATGCGCGGATTTTGAAAGAAAAAACAACAAAAAAATAACCTCGTTCTAATTTTA
>CALHBW010000451.1 GCA_937930625.1 uncultured Saprospiraceae bacterium
GGCGGTGGTTATGATTTCCTATTTGCGAACGAAACACAGCGTGTAAGTGTGATGGTCGCTTTCGTTTCCAACTCATTTACCCGCGACCAATTTGGTGGCGCGATTGAGTATGCCTTCAACGAGATGTTTATGATACGTGCGGGCTATCGCTACGAAGACGGCTTGCTCGACGATGCACAACGTACCAACGTACACACCGGATTAGCAGCAGGAGCAACGCTTCAAGTGCCTTTCGGTAAGGACAAAGACTCTCGATTTGGTATTGATTATTCGTACAAAACAACGAGTCCGTTTGACGGAACTCACGCACTTGGTATCAGGTTGGCGATATAATTTGTTGACTCGTGTATTCGTTATCCGTTAATTCGTTCAGTATTTGCCGAAGGCAAATGCAAACAAACGAATCAACGAGTACACGAATCACGGAATTACGAATAATCGACGCAAAAACTTGACACGATATAAATATTTTTTGTACATTTGTAAATGAGAAGAACATTTCCCGCGAAATGTTCTTCTCATTTTTTGTAAAGCACAGGCATTGTCTGTGCATTGTTTTCTTCGGAAGTTTAAGTTTAAGACTAAGTTTAAGTTTAAAAATTTAATTGAAAATTAAATTCACATTAATGAAGATGTTATTTAATTATTTTTAAAAAAAATAATTTTTTAAACTTAAACTTAGACTTAGACTTAGACTTAAACTTAAATTAATCTTAATATGACCAGTTATTTAACACAAGCTAAATTCGATGAGTTGACGGCAGAATTGGAACACATGAAGCGTGTAGGCAGAGCAGAAGCGTCGGCAGCTATCGCAGAAGCGAGAGAAAAAGGCGATTTATCGGAAAATGCAGAATATGACGCGGCGAAAGACGCGCAAGGTTTATTGGAATTGAAAATCAGCGAATTGAGCAAAATTCTCTCTAATTCGAGAGTACTCAAAGCAGCAGATTTGGATACGTCAGAAGTGCGTGTACTCTCTACCGTGAAAATTAAAAATACCAAGACGAAAAAAGAATTTGTTTATACCTTAGTTTCTGAAGCAGAAGCAGATTTGAAACAAAAGAAAATCTCGACCACTTCACCTATCGGCAATAGCTTACTTGGCAAAACAGTAGGCGATACCGCACAAGTTACTACGCCCAGAGGCTCAATGGCTTTTGAGATATTGGATATTTCGATTAATTTATAGCCAAATGAAAATCGCAATCATAGGCGGCGGAATCACGGGGCTGACCACTGCGCTTGCCTTACACAAACTCGGTATAAAATCCACAGTGTATGAGCAAGTAGCAACCCTCAACGAAATCGGTGCAGGAATATGGTTGCAACCCAATGCAATTAAGATATTAAACTGGTTGGGTATCAAAAATAAAATCCTCGAAAAGGGCGTACAGCTTCAAAAAGTAAATATCGTCCATCCCAACCTCAAACCTATCAAAAAGCTCAAAAACGAACTGATACAAGACGAATATGGTAATCAAACGATTGCCATCCACAGAGCGCGATTACAGCAGGTGCTTTTTGATGAATTTAGCCAATACGGGCAAATTGAACTCGGCAAAAAGTACATTTCTCAAAGCACCGAAAACAACAAAATCCAAATCAATTTTTCAGCACAACAGATTGAAGCAGATATGGTATTGGGCGCGGACGGAATACACTCGCAAGTACGACAGTATCTATTTCCCGATTCCGAAATTCGTAAGACCAATCAAATTTGTTGGCGGGGCATCTCTAAATTCAAACTGCCTGAATCCTTGATGTACTCCGGGCGCGAATCTTGGGGACACAAGCGCAGATTTGGCTTTTCTCACCTCCCGGACGATGAAGTGTATTGGTTTGCAGTAAAAACTATGAATGGACACCGCGAGAAAACAGACATCAAATACATTCAATCGCTTTTCAAAGACTTTTCTCCGGTTGTTGCAGAGATTATTGAACATGCCGGATTCATTCATACTGCCGAATTGACGGATTTGAAGCGACTCAAAACGTGGCATCGAGACAATACCTGCCTTCTCGGTGATGCCGCTCACGCGACTACACCCAACATGGGACAAGGCGCGTGTCAAGGCATCGAAGATGCGTATTACATCAGCAATTTATTGGTACAAAACAATTTATCCCAAGAAACTTTCAAGATATTTGAGCGAAAAAGAAGGGCAAAAGTTGATTATATCGTCAATACTTCATGGCGATTCGGACAAGCAGCACACAGCCCCATCATACAGCCTATCATGAAATTGATGATGAAAGCCACACCCGAAAAAATCCTTACTTCACAAATGAATAAAGTATATCAAGTAGAAGGGTTTTAAATGAAAAAACAATGAAAATGAAAATCTCAATGAAAATAAAAAATTCACTCATTCGTCATTATAGCATTAACGCATTTCAGCATTATCGCATTAAAAATATTCACTCATTCACTCATTGAATACATTCACAAATGGCAAGCATATTTACACGAATCATCAAGGGCGAAATCCCTTGTTACAAAATAGCAGAAGACGACCGTTATTTTGCATTTCTCGACATCAATCCCGTTACACGCGGACATACGCTTGTGATTCCGAAGCAGGAAACCGATAATATATTTGACCTTGATGATGA
>CALHBW010000452.1 GCA_937930625.1 uncultured Saprospiraceae bacterium
ACGCGGCTTCCTTGACGATGAACTGAATGTGGGCGATTTGATTGCGAAAAAACACGATAAGACCTTTTATTCGATACAAAAAACCGAAACCGTCCGCAGCGTGATGAATATGATGAAGGAAAACGACATCTCGCAAATGCCTGTGATGGATAATGGTTCGATAGTCGGCTCAGTTACAGAGACTTCTATTCTCAATTATATTCTCGAAAATCCCTTGAATAATACAGAAAAACTCGTCGAAGCGATTATGAATGACCCATTTCCGATGGTCAAAACGGATGTGCCTTGCAGTCGTTTGAGACAGTATATTAATAAGCAAATTCCGGCGGTAGTGGCGCAGGATAAGGCGGGTTCGATGCATGTGATTACGAAGTATGATATTATTCAGGCGATGTAGAGGACGTGCTGATGTGTGGGTGTGCTGATGTGCTGACGTATTTTTAATTTTGGATTTCTTTGTAGATTCTTAATAATTGAAGGGCTATTCCCGTTTTCAGTCTCAACTCGTTTTCTAATGAACCAATACGTCCTAACATAGAATATCTTTCTATTATTGACAGTTGCATTTTAATAATTAATAATGCGATGAATATATCTTCGTCAACTAGCTCATTTAATAAAATATCAGCGGCAACAGACAATTTGCCTCGCTGAATTGAATGATGAAAATTCTGTTCGATATTTGAGAAATTTTTGGACATAGTAATCCCACAACTTTAATTATCATTTTTAAAGAACCTGATTAGTACGTAAGTTAATTAGATGTAAAATATAGATTTGCCTAAAACCTTTATTGGTATTTTTAGCAGTGGTTCTTTTAGATTTAATCTATTTCAACCATTAAATATCTGCCATTTAGACACATAATACATATACTACGTCACGTATTGCATACAAAATTTTATTTTAATTTCAATGTTTCGGAGTCACTAAAAATATGGCAAATTTAGTAATTTAGCTTCAAATTAAATGTTTTACATATTTTTATAGTTATTAATAATCAATTAGATACGTTAACTTTAAAACAAATTAAAAATATCTCTTTAAAAAAAAGGAATAATAACATGGTCACAATTTTTATAGGTAATAATTGGGAATTTTTTATTTTTCATACAATTAAATTCGCTCTCAAAAAATGAGCTTATACATAACAACTGACCAAATGGGTGGGCAAGTACATGTACCCACATACCCAAAACGCATCATCTCCCTAGTCCCCTCCCAAACAGAATTACTATTCGATTTGGGCTTGGATGAAGAAGTGGTTGGGGTGACAAAATTTTGCATTCACCCAAAAGAAAAAGTAAAAGAAAAGGTAAAAATAGGCGGCACCAAGCAATTTCATTTCGACAAAATCGCTGCACTGAATCCCGACCTTATCATAGGAAATAAAGAAGAAAACGAACAAGCTCAAATCGAACAACTCGCTGCCCAATATCCCGTTTGGATGAGTGATATAGTCACGCTGAATGATGCTTTGCAAATGATACAAATGGTCGGACAACTCATTCAAAAAGAGACCGAAGCGACCAATTTAATTCATCGTTTACAAGAAAATTTTCAAAAAAATATTTATACAAAAACAAAACGTGCGGCTTATTTTATTTGGAAAAAACCATACATGGTCGCTGCGAAAAATACCTTTATCGACGAGATGATGCGCGTGGCGGGTTTCACGAATGTGTATCAAGAAAAATCCCGTTATCCCACGACCAATTTAGAAGAATTGCGTACCTTACAAGCCGAAGTTATTCTACTTTCTTCTGAGCCTTATCCCTTCAAAAACAAGCATTTAGAAGAATTTCAAACGGCTTGCCCCGATGCAAAAGTGATGATTGTAGATGGGGAAATGTTTTCGTGGTATGGGAGTCGTTTGTTAAAATCCGTAGAATATTTTAGTGAAATAATGAATGAATTTTGAATGAATGAGTGAATGAATCATAATGCTATAATGCGTTAATGTTTTGAATAAACTGTTTTATGTGATTCATTCATTCAAAATTCATTCACTCATTCATTAGATATTTTAGTATTTTGCGGCGTAAAAACAATCAAAAATCAAAAATCCCAAAATCAAAAATCTTTTAACAATGGATAAAACAACCTTAGAAGCTTTGGAAGCTGCACTCCAATCCTCACCCGACAATGCGGCATTGCGTACTCAGATTGCAAAGGGCTGGTACAGTTACGGCGATTACGAAAAGGCAAAGGCGCACTTCAATGCACTCGTACAAACGACCAACGATATAGGGGCAAAAAAGGACTTGGCAAGGTGTTATTTTCAGTTGAAAAATTACTCGCCGAGTATCGTGATTTGCGAAGAAATATTGGAAGGAGAAAAAGACCCGGAAATGATGTCTTTGCATGTAGAATCGCTCATAAAATCGGGGCAAACGCAGCAAGCAGTGGAGCAATATCAGGAATTTCACGAACAATACGGCTGGTTTGACGAGGGCTTGGAAAAGCAATTGAAAATCTCTACGCAGGTGTCAGATTTGGTCTTTGATGAGGAGGAAGATGACCTATTTTTGGAGAAGCCCGAACTTGATTTTTCGGGCGTGGGCGGTATGGAAAATGTGAAGGAAGAAATCCGCATGAAGATTATTCAGCCGCTTGAAAATCCCGAATTGTTTAAGGCATTTGGGAAGGCTGCGGGGGGCGGTATTTTGTTGTACGGACCGCCGGGTTGTGGTAAGACTTTCATCTCGAAGGCTACGGCGGGAGAGATTAGTTCGCGTTTCTTATCCGTTGGTTTAGAGGAAGTTCTGGATATGTGGATTGGAAATAGCGAGAAAAATTTGCATGAAAAATTTGAAATCGCACGACGCAATACGCCTTGTGTTTTGTTCTTTGATGAGATAGATGCGGTAGGCTCAAAACGGAGTGATTTGCGGCAGTCGGGCGGCAGAAATTTGATTAATCAATTCCTGAAAGAACTCGACGGCGTGGATTCGCAAAATGACGGCGTACTGATTCTTGGCGCGACCAATTCGCCCTGGCATATGGACTCGGCGTTCTTGCGTCCGGGACGTTTTGACCGCATTATTTTTGTGCCGCCACCGGATGAAAAAAGTCGCGAAGCCATCATTGCCTTGCAAATCAAAGATAAACCAACGGTAGATATTGATTGTCCAAAAATCGCATCGAAAACAAAGGGTTTTAGCGGCGCAGATATTAAATTACTGATTGATTTGGCAGCCGAAGACAGCCTTCGTGCATCCATGAAATCGGGCAATATTGTTCCCATCACTACAAAGGATTTACTCAAACAAGTCAAAAACGTCAGACCAAGTACAAAAGACTGGTTCAATACAGCGCGGAACTACGCTTTATATTCCAATTCATCGGGTTTGTATGACGATATTCTTCAATATTTGGATTTGTAATGCGACAATGCTGAAATGCGTTAATGCTACAATGTTTTCAATGAATGAGTGAATGGGTGAATGAATTATTTTTGATTTAGTGATTTTTGATTGTATCAATTGAAATCACAATCTTATAATCAGAAATTTCATTCAAAAATCAAAAATCATCAAATCAAAAATTACCAAAACTATGAACGATTTAATCTCACGAATAGAAATATTAATTGACCGCGATAAATTGGACGATGCTCAACAACGCATCAGCGAGGGCTTATCACAATATCCCGATTCGGGTGGCTTACATGCCTTACAATCAAAGGTTTATACTGAAAGAAGGCAACTCAAAAAAGCGATGGAATCGATAAAGACCGCTATTAGTTGCGACCCGACGAATGATTATTTTTATTACCTCAAAGCCATGATTCATCTTGAAAAAGATGATTATAAAAAGTGTAGTAAAAATATTGATAAAGCCCTTGATATAGAGCCAAATTACGCGCCGTATTATGGGGTTAAGGCATCGGTTTTGTTGAGTCTTGGCAAGCGCGACGAGGCGATTGAAGTGGTGGAAGACGGCTTGGAAATTGACCCGCATAATGCTTATTGTCAGAATGTACTGTCGATGGCGCTCACACAGGCGGGCGAGACGGGTACATCGCACGAAATCCTCGAACATCAACTCGAACAAGACCCCGAAAATGCCTTTACGCACGCCAATATGGGTTACCAATATCTGCGCGAAAATAATCTCGAAAAAGCCCGCGAACACTTCGGCGCATCACTCACGATTGACCCGACCAATGAGTTTGCCAAAGCCGGTATGCTCAACACTATCAAAGCCTCTAATCCGCTATTTCGTGCGCTGTTACAATACGGTTTTTGGATGGAAAAAATCGGTGAAGCGAATCGTTGGGTCTTTATTATTGGTTTTTTGGTGGTCGTGCGGGTCTTGCCTTTTTTATTGCCGCTTTATCTGATTATCGTGTTTAGTACCTGGTTTATCGGTCCTTTGAGTGATGTGATTGTGTATTTTAATAAATACAGTCGCTACCTATTCAACGATATGGAACGCAAACTCACTCGCATCAATCTTCTGCTGATTGGAGTAGCGGCAGCATCGCTCGTATTTGGCTTGTTATCAAGCCGATATGAGTTTTTGGGCTTGGCTTTCGGGGCGTTTATGGCGATTGTTCCGGTATATCTGTACGAAAGTAAAATTACGAATAATGGTAAGCTGATAGCCGCTTTGTTTGCACTTGGATTTTTGTCGCTCGGCATACTGACCACAGCAATAGGACTATTGGGAATGGATTACATGCCAGTTGGTATTATCTTATTTTTCAGTGTAATTATATATAGTTGGGTTGGAAATATTAGTAAGTAAGCAACGAATGAGTGAATTTTGAATGACTGAATGAGTAAATAGTAATGCTACAATGCGATAATGATGTAATGCTACAATAACTTTTCCATTATCTCATTGTAGTATTGACGCATTAAAAATATTCACTCATTCACTCATTGAAAATTCACTCATTGAAAACATTGTAGCATTAAAGCATTTCATCATTTAAGCATTGTTATGACACACGAATACCAAATCCGCGTCCGTTACGCTGATGTTGACCAAATGGGCTACGTATATTACGGACATTACCCGCGTTATTATGAAATTGGACGGGCGGAATTTTTGCGCTCGGTAGGTTTTCCGTACAAGCGATTGGAGGAGGAAGGCGTGATGTGTCCGGTGGCGTCGATACGGATACGTTTTTTGCGTGCGCCGGCTTACGATGAGTTGATTACGATACGGACGAGGGTGAAGAAATTGCCGAGTACTTCGGTAACTTTTTATATGGAAGTTTTGTTGGAAAATGGGAAATTGGCGAATGCCGGTGAGGTTAGACTCGCTTTCGTAGATGCCAAAACGATGAAAACGAGCCACGCACCGGAGTCGCTTTTGGAGATTTTGCGACCGCATTTCCTGTAATGACTGCTTTAGCTGTCAAGTAGTTCGTGATGCCCAAAACACCCTTAAATAATTGTTTTTCAATTAATTAAAAATTAAAACAAAATATACTTGACAGCTAAAGCAGTCATTACGATATATCGTGAAAAAAAAATGGTTCGAACATATCGTCGATTTTGTAACGGAGCAACCGCTTTTTAAATGGCTGACCGAATGGACGAAGACCACCACCCTACCGGGCTTTGGCGGCATCCCAATTTTTGATATTAGTGCCTTCATTTACAACGAAATACGCCGCAACAAACTCCCTGTTCGTTCGCGCTCGATTGCCTTTAGTTTTATGTTGGCACTCTTTCCTTCGATTATCTTTTTGTTTTCCTTGCTGCCTTATATTCCTATCCCGAATCTGGACGCTGCTATCCTTTATTTCGTCGAAGACCTCTTGCCCGCAAACGCATACAGTCTCTTTCAAGAAACGGTTTCTGACCTCGTAAATATTCCGCGTGGCGGCTTGCTTTCTGTGGGTTTTATATTAGCGATATGGTTCTCATCATCAGGGGTTTATAGCATGTTGCATACCTTTCAGAAGATGCACCCTTCGACCTTTGTGCCGCGTAGCGTGGTGCGTAGTCGAATCGTTGCTTTTCAGATTCTATTGGTCTTATTTATCTTACTGATTGCCTCTTTTGTGTTGGTGGTTTTTGGCGGTAAAATTATCACTTACGCCTTCAATTGGTTGGATGTCGGGCGGTTTGCGTATGCAGGCGTCACGCTGCTGCGTTGGTTGGTCATTTTGATGTTGTTTTATGCCGCGATTAGCATCATTTATCGGCTTGGTCCTTCTACCAAACGTAAATTTCCTTTCTTTTCGGTTGGTGCTACGGTAGCGACACTTTTGTGTATTCTCACTTCCGTAGGTTTTTCTTTTTTTGTAAATGAATTTGGCAGGTATAATCAGGTCTATGGTTCGCTCGGTACGCTGATTGTCGTGATGATTTGGCTGAATCTCAACTCACTAATTCTCTTGATTGGTTTTGAATTGAATGCAGCTATCGCGGTGAATCGTGATTTGAAGGAATGGGAAGAGGATTCAACTTCAACCTCAACCTCAAATTCAACCTCAACCTCAACCTCAAATTCAAATTCAATTTAAATACGATTAATAGAATAAGGAGAAAAGGAGGCTACCCATTTAACTTTGCCCAAAGCGAATACTCGTCAGACGAATCCCTTTATTCAGTGCGAATATTTTATGAGACAAATCACTACATTTCACAAAAACCTTCGTCAGACGAGTGCGCCCCGCAACTTGAGTTCGGCA
>CALHBW010000453.1 GCA_937930625.1 uncultured Saprospiraceae bacterium
TATTGACCGCATCGTGGAGATGGCATGGGAAGACCGTACACCCTTCGAGGCTATCGAATATCAATTTGGTATTCCCGAAAAAGACGTGATTCAACTGATGCGCGAAGCGATGAAATTGAGTAGTTGGAAAATGTGGCGCAAACGCGTACAAGGCAGAGCTACAAAACACGCGAAAAAGCGTAACTTTGCTGAAGGCAGACACAAATGTTCGCGCCAACGTAGTATTTCTAATAATAAGATTTCTAAGCGATAGTAGTTTGTTTCTGTGGAAAAATTGGGTTATATTTGATTGGAATTTATGATACTATGACAGCATTAGAAATTAAATATGATTTATTAAAATTAATTATCGAAATAGATGATAACGAGATAATTAAGCAAATTGAAGACTATTTAATCGATGTGATACTTGATTCAATTCCTCCCGGACCGGAAATATCAATTGAAATAATAGAGAAGGCACTTGATGATTCGGCAGAACGTGAGTTTATCTCACTTGAAGATCTTCAAAAACGTTATGGTATTAATCCTAACAAAAAGAAGCCGTCTGCACTTGAAATTAAACAGGATTTATTGAAGCAAATCGTTGAAATAGAAGACAGGAATATAATCCGTAAAGTATATGATTTTTCTCAAAAAATAAAAATTAATAATAGGTCGAAACCTCCCGTCAAATCAGTAGAAGAAATAAATCAGCTTATCGAAATCGCTGATAATGAAGCAGGTACAAGCCTTGAAGAGTTTAGAAAGTACTATGATTTATAATCCATTCTCAGTTATCCAAGATTAATGACCAACCTACGCATCACCACCATCCAGACCAATCTCCAATGGGAAGCTCCCGCCGCTAACCGCACCATGTTTGATACCAAATTAGAGCCGCTTGCAGGACAGACAGACGTGGTGATATTGCCCGAAATGTTCACCACAGGATTCAGCATGAACGCCGCTGCACTGGCAGAAACCATGCAAGGTGAAACACTCGGATGGATGTCCAAACATGCTGCAAGACTTGACGCAGTACTCACAGGCAGCCTTATTATCCATGAAGACGATAAGTACTACAATCGCCTCATTTGGATGCGACCGGATGGCAGCTACGATACTTACGACAAACGCCACCTCTTCACGATGGCAGACGAACACCTCACCTACACAGCAGGAACAAAGCGTCTTATTACCGAATGGCGTGGCTGGCGGGTCTGTCCGTTGGTGTGTTATGATTTGCGGTTTCCGGTGTGGGCGCGGAATACGGAAGGCTACGATTTATTGATTTATACGGCGAATTGGCCCCTTGTGCGTGCTTACGCGTGGCGTACGCTCTTACAGGCGCGAGCTATTGAAAATCAAGCTTATACGATTGGTGTGAATCACGTCGGGAAGGATGGAAAAGACATTCCCTATTGTGGCGATACGATGATAATTGAGCCATCGGGTGCAGATATTTTGTACCACAAAGCTGATGAAGAAGACGTACATACGGAGACACTTTCTTGGGAACATTTGCAAACGGTACGTAAAAAATTACCCTTCTTGGCAGACAAGGATACGTTTGAAATGAGTAAATGATTAGATGAGAAAATGAGTAAATGTTGTTGCATTTTTACTCATTTCGTCATTTACTTATCTACTCATTTTACGCTCTTACCCATTCGGTTTTATCTTCGATGGCTTGGCGTTTTGATAGGGGCATTTCGCCGTCATAATGCCCGATATAGAAAAATCCCATGCACTTTTCGTCGGGTTTCAGTCCGAGAAATTCCCGCATTTCCTCTCGTTTAATAGTACCCGGAGAACTCCAATAAGCACCTACATTATAAGATGCTGTGGTAAGCCACATATTTTGTACAGCACAGGCTACGGCGCACATTTCCTCCCATTCAGGCACACCTTCTTGCGGGTCGCGCTGCATACAAATGGCGATTACATGACTACACAGACGCGGTTTTTTGGCAGTTTTTTCGTATTTCTTTTGTTGGAAATTCTCGGTAGGCGTGTAATGTTGATAGACTTCGGCGAGTTTGTCGCCAAGTCGGGCGAGGGCTTCGCCTGTATAGACTTTGAATCGCCACGGCTCTGTATGGCGGTGATTGGGTGCCCAGTTAGCATTTTCGAGTAGTTGCTTTATGACATCGTCGCTAACGGGCTGCCCACTGTACATTTTCGGGAAGATGGAGCGACGATTTTTGATGATGTCGTTGATTTGATTCATTGTAATTTATTGTTTCATTGTTTCATGGTTGTATGGTTTCATGGTTGTATGGTTGTATGGCTTCATTGTTATTCATTGTTCGCTACACGAAAGTAAACCATGAAACCATGAAACCATGAAACCATGAAACCATGAAACCATGAAGCCATGAAACAATTGAACAATAAAGCCATGAAACCGTATAACTCTAACAAAAAAAACGATGTTCCGGTTGCCCGAAACATCGTTTTAGAATCTTTTGTGAGGACTGAAAATTAGTTTACAGCTTCACCAAGTTCTTTACCCGCTTTGAATTTTACTACATTCTTAGCCTTGATGGTAATTGCTTCTTTAGTACGTGGGTTTCTACCCTGACGCTCAGGACGGTGGTTCACAGAGAAGGTACCAAAACCTACTAATGCTACTTTTTTACCATCTTTTAATGTGTCTCTAACAGAACCCAATACTGAGTTTAAGGCATCAGTTGCTTGCGCTTTAGTAATACCTGCATCTTCAGCTATTCTGTTGATTAAGTCACCTTTGTTCATTATTTATCAGTTTTTATGATTAAAAAAAAATCAGATTAACAGTGGTTTTATCTAAAATGTCGGCAAAAATATGCTCTTTTAATAGAAAACCAAATTATTTATTTGGAAATATTTCTGAAAACCCTGTATTTATCAGGGTTTCGGGCGATTTTGGGTGTCTATGCCTTACTTTTCTTATCTTGTCGGTCTTTTGACGATACTTTTAAATGATTCAATTAAATATGAAAAAATTGCTTTGTCTGCTCTGTTTATTTACTTTTTTTGTCATATCTTCTTCTGTAATGACTTCTTGCAGCCGAAAAACAGGTTGTCCTATGAATGAAAAAATGGGACCTAAAACCAATAAACAAGGACAATTAAAAGTACCCAGAAAACGTAAACCTGCCCGTGTATTTTAAATATACAGGCTATTTTAATCGTCATATTTGTATTCTGTTTTTATATAGTGATTAAAATAGCCTGTACAGGTTTCCATTATTTGGTGATGCAAAGATACGTTATTTTTCTACAAAAAAATATTTTTATCATTTTTTTAAATAAAAAAAATCACTTTTTTGTTTACGTAAAATGATGCCAATTATAGTAAATTCCAAAAAATAAGCACCAAATTCCAATCGAAATTAACCGGAATTTGGTGCTTGAGTTTTGGAATTTGGGATTTGGTGCTTGGAATTTGAAATACTATTGTTTCAAGCGCGGGTCGAGGGCATCTGTCAGCCCTTCACCAATAAGATTAAAGAGCGTCACGGTAATGAAAATTGCAAATCCCGGAAAGATAGCAAACCACCACGCGGATGGGTTGGTACGTGAGATAGCGAGCATTTTGCCCCATGTAATCGTCTCTGCGGGTACACCCAAGCCGAGAAATGAGAGGAAAGATTCGGTCAAAATCGCTGATGCAATACCGAACGCCACTGCAATAAATACAGGCGAAAGCGAGTTTGGAATCGCGTGTTTGAACATGGCGCGCATCTGCGAGAAGCCGAGCGCGTTGGCAGCTTCAATATATTCTAATTGCCTGACTCTCAATAGCTCTGCGCGGATAAATCGTGCAATTCCCGTCCAGCTAAACATTCCAATTACCGCCATTACGAGTAAGATAGATGGCTTGGCAATCGCCACGATAGCCAAGATAATGACCAATAATGGAATAGAACGAATGACTTCAATAACACGTGTGATGACGATGTCCACAGGAAAGGCGACTTTTTTATTGAAAAACGGAATTTTGCGGAAGGGAATGGCTATGATATTCGCCAAAATCATAATGCCAAGAAAGATGAGTACTCCTAAAAATATCTTCCACATAGCTGCCCCAAAGGACACCGCAAAAGCATCCGAAATAGCATACGACCGCGAATAAAAAGCATAGAAAAATGCCAGCAGCAAGGCAATGAAATTAATGATCATGCCACCTCGTGTAAGTTCCAAACCAGTATCACCAAAATAACCCGCACATGCGCCCAAAAATATCCCGATAATGCAGGCTATTCCCATCGCAATGATACCGACCATAAAGGCAATGCGTGTACCGTGTATCATTCCTGACAGCACATCGCGCCCCAAATCATCTGTACCGAGCCAATGCCGCCACCATGTATTTTTGATTTCTTGTTGGTCAAATGGTCCTGCCCAGCGCGAGTTGTAATCCAAGTTATTAGGCAAATAAGGAATCAGAGGCCAGACAGCAAAGTCGTATTCTTTGTTTTTCCAATCGCCCATCTTGAAGGCTTCGGGCCATTGTGCCAAGCCCATACCTACGGCATAACCTTTAAATACAGGCATAATTACCTGTCCTTCGTACTTACAAATAATCGGTTTTTCATTGGCAATAAAATCCGCCAATAGCGCAATCAATGCTAAAAAACCAATTAAATACAAGGAATACAATGCCCGCTTATTTTTCTTGAATTGGCGCGAAACATACGCCCAATAGCTCTGACTGAGTTCTTGATTGTCGTTCGATTTTTTCTTTCTTCCAAACATATCTTTGTGTTGTGGTGTTGTCGTTTTATAGTTTCGTGGTGTTGTGGTTTTATAATTTAATTTGACGGATTACACGCTCTTGCTACTTGCAACTACAATTTTCTGGGGCGTCTTTTTTTCTTTTTTCGTTTTGCCTTTTTCAGCTTTCCTTCCATTTCTTTTATTTTTTCGGTGTCATTCGGGTCTACTAGAATTCCTTCGGCTTTCATAATGGCATTCAACAGGGGATTTAGGTCGAGAAAATCTTCGCCAAGCCCTTGTTCAAATTCAGAGTGTTGGTAGCCTTTTATGGTGAAATAGGTGCGTACCCACTCAAAAATTTCATTGGGCGTGAAGCCGCTTTGCTTGACGTAGATAAAAGCCGACGCAAGGTATATTTCGTTGTCTTTTGATACCTCCTCATGCTTGATATAGTAGTCCTTATTGCGTAGTTCTTCGTAGTAAATTTTCAAAAAATTAGGGTCGCTGGCAGGACCTTTCAGGTTTTTGTGATCCAGTATGCCATCGGCAGCAATGAGGCGCAGATGCACTACTTTGCCAATCATTTTATGTCCTTCCGGGTCAAATATCGTCGGGCGTAAAAGCATGGCGACTATCGGGTCATTGCCCTTGCCCATCCATGCCCGCTCGTAGTGGTATAGCCATTTCATAGTGTTGTGGTGTTGTTATAAATATCAATAATTAATATTCAGCACGTCTAACGTTTGAAAATCAAAATTTCCAATAGGGAGTCCATTATCTTTTTGAAACTGTGTCAAAGCAGTTTTCATACGTTTTCCCATAATATCGTCAAGAGGTCCCGAGTCATAACCATATGCTTTTAACCTATCTTGAACTTGATGAACCAAATCAACTGTAACATCTCCGGGGCAGAGTACATCTCTCCACTCCGTAAAACCTCTTTTCTCAACCAACTCTTTAATTTTAATATTTACAATTTCGTAATTATCAGTTTGTGTGGTATCCACGACTATGGTATAAGTTTCAATTAATGTCGGTTCAATTTCTATCGCTCGTACTTCAAGTTCAATGTTTTCCAGCCCTTCTTTTCCTGTATAAATTGCCAGTTGAACTCCTTCTATATCATACACATCGGGCATCATACACTTGGCATAGCATTTTCCGGGTTCGGCATGGGGAGGAGGATATTCATCCGATTTGGCATTATAAAGTGTCACATAGTCAGTCTGCTTAGGATAGTCAGTCTGAAGATAGTCATGAGTTGATACGGGGTCAGATTCGTAGTCTGTTCGAGGTAGATTTTGATACCATTGACATTGTACAAATAACAAAGGAAGTAACGATAGTATTAAAGATGTCTTCATAAGTCATTCATTTTTTATTAAAAAATAAGAGCCAATGTATTCGCCAAATTGGGTATTTAGTATTTTTTTATTACTAATTAATTTTTTAGAAAAATAAATAAACTATTCACGTTCAATTTGTAATTTTTAATTTGGCGAATATATTAAAGAGCATAATTATTTGAAAATCAATCAAACCTAATCCTCGGATCCACCACTGCATAAAGCACATCCACGATGAGGTAGCCCACCATAGTCAGCAAACCAAGCATCATAACAATGGTACTCACCACAGGGAAATTTTTGAATACAATTGCCTGATACAAGTACTGCCCCATACCAGGCAGGGAGAAAATAATCTCAATCACAATCGACCCGGAAATCATGGCAGGAAATACACTACCAAATATCGTGATGATAGGTAATAGCGAGTTACGAATCGCGTGTTTCCAGACTACTTTGCGTTCGTCAATACCCTTCGCGCGGGCTGTACGCACATAGTCTTGGCGGAGTACGGAGAGCATACCTCCACGCATTTGCCGCGACAAGAAGGCCAAACTACCATAAGACCAGCAAAACAGCGGCAATATCAAGTGATACGCCCGAATTTTGAAGGTTTCAAAAAAGCCTTTGCCCTCAACATCACCTACACCATAAGGCGGAAACCACTCCAAATATTCAGGATTACACATGAAAACTATCAACAAAGTCGCAATCCAAAAGCTCGGCAACGAGTAGAGAATAAACAATATCGTAGTAACAATACTATCTGCGCGCGTATCTTTCTTTCGTGCCGAAAATACACCCAAAGGTATCGACAGCAAATACACAATAAACAGCGAAATAACACTAATCAACATCGTCCAAAAAATACGCTCACCGATTTCCTCTGAAATGGGGCGTTTACTCTGATACGACTTCCCGAAATCAAAGCGAATGAATTTAGAAAACCATGTATGATATTGATTATTAAGCCCATACCAGTTGAATTTTGGCACTTTGAGTTTCCATGTGGTCGGGTTGTTGACCATTGCGGCGTACTTGGATTTCATGTCTGCCATCAGTGGGCTGAGGACGCTCGTAGAGGGCGTAGAAGTCACATATCGGTCTGCTACTTCAAAATTATTTTGAATCCTATCATCTACATGTAGCGCGTACAATCCGCGTACCCGTTCCTTGATTTTGATGAGTGCTTTCGGATTGAGCGAATCCTTCTGAATGCTATTGACTGCTGACTCCATCGCCCCTATCGACTTGTGGTAGGCGCGTACTTCTTCCCAGTTGCCGTATGTACCCACAAGGCGGGAGAGCAGGTTTTGATGCTCCTTTTTCGGAATGCGGTACAGGGTATCAGGATAAGCCTTCGAACTCAAGGTGAAGTAAAATGCCGGTTTGTCCAAACCCAAATCTTTCTTGATACTCGCATAGGCTTCGGGTGTCAATGGCTTGCTCGATTGCGGGTCTATCCCTGCCATATTATACACCGGGTCGCCCGGCGCATACATATTGAGCGTGAAGACCATTACCGAAATAATGAGCAACGTAGGGATGAAAATCAGGATTCGCTTTATAATATATTTGAACATGAAAAGTTTAAGTTGAAGTTTAAGTTTAAGAATAAGTTTAAGTTTAAAAAATTAATTTTCAATTAAATTTATATTTCAAAATTATTAATTACTATTGGCTCATGTAGGAAATCAGGTGGAATACAGACTGGTTTTTATTTTAAATTTGGATAAAATGCTGATAATCAATCCTATAAGGTTTTCGAAAACCTTATAGGATTTGGGCTTGCTTCACATTCCAC
>CALHBW010000454.1 GCA_937930625.1 uncultured Saprospiraceae bacterium
GGAGGGGGCTGGGGGGTGGAAAAACGTAAAAACCAACATTGCGGTAATTTCTTTTTTACTAAAAATTTTCAAAGAACCAAAAATCATTTTATTGTTCTTATGCTGCCAAATTTATGGCATTTCTAATGCACAAATTGAAACAGGTTGGACGGCTGGCATATCAGCTACCTTCGGAAGTAAAATCAAGCGAATAGGTCTGCGCGGAAATGTGTACGGCTATCGCAATTTCGCACAAATGAACCTCGAATCGGCGGTATATTACGCTTGGAATGGATGGGGACCGGACGCGCCGCGATGGGAGGGGCGTGTCTCTATCGGCGCACTCGGCGCGTGGGGAAAATACAAGCCCGAACACCACAATCCATTCATCCAAAACCTTCAAAATCAGACAGGTAAGCCCGGTAGTTTTGGTTATTCCTACAATATTTATCTGGATAATATCGGCACTTCGCAAAGTACCGGAACGATGTATATTGCAGGGCGAAACGGGCGATTTATTTTTGAGAATGACATGTTTGCATGGACTGGGGAAGACAAATTTATCACCTCGCGGGTGCGGCTCGAATATCGCTACAAAAACACGCTATTCACCCTCAGAAATTTCCTCTGGACAGGCGACCCGGAGTTTGAAAAACGTCCGCCGATAGAAGACCCCGATTATCCTTCATTATTTGGTTATTATGATTTGACAAAATGTAAATATTGTAATAAGTCGCATGGTATTTTGGCACTGCAAGTACGACAGTGGTTGCCTTATAATCAAACGATTCACATGAGTTTTGGTATTGATTCAGAGAAAGTTAGACATATTGTTCAAAATGAATTTACGCACGATATGCCTATCTATGCGATGAAATGGGTGATGGCAGAAAATCCCCACATCCCCATGCTCGACATCAACGGCGAACCTTATCTTTTCAAAGAAGGACAACAGATTGAACCCTTTGAATGGTTCTGGGAAATTGGCTTGAATTAAACGGTGGATGGTGGACGGCGAACTCGTAATGACTGCTTTAGCTGTCAAGTACATTGTTGTTTTTGTTTATAAAAAATTCAAAAACAATAATTTATAAATATATTTTCGTTCCACTTGACAGCTAAAGCAGTCATTACGGTGGAGTTCTTTGGTAAATAATTATTCAAATTAAATTGTCATTACATAAGTGTTTGCTAATTTTAAGCCGTAAAAAATATGATTGTTAGCGTGTTGATGTGTTATCGTGTTGCTGTGTTAACGAAAACACAATAACACATCAACACGACAACACATTAACACACAACGACACTATGCTAACGATACAACCGATTGAAACTCCAAAGCAGAAGAAACAATTCATCCATTTCCCATGGAAAATATACGCCAATGACCCGATTTGGGTGGCACCGCTTTTGATGGATGTCAAGGAGAAATTGAATCCGAATTTTTCCTTTTTTGAATTTGGAACGATGCAAATGTACTTGGCGATGCGTGACGGAGAGGTGGTCGGGCGCATCGCGGCTTTGCAGAATGATTTGTACAATAAAGAACACGAAGATAAGACAGGCTTTTTTGGTTTTTTTGAATGTATCAACGACCAAAATGTAGCCAATTTGCTATTTGATACAGCCAAAAAATGGCTGCAAGAACGCGGACGCGACATCATGCACGGACCCGCGAGTCCTTCGAGCAATCACGATTATGGCTTGCTCGTAGATGGCTACGACGACCCGCCAAAATTGGGCATGACCTACAATCCGCCTTATTATCAGACCTTAGTAGAAAATTACGGCTTCAAAAAAACGCAAGGGCTTTTTGCCTATAAAATCGACGCCAATCGCGTGATGGAAGACCCAAAAATGGTACGCGGCAACAAAATCGTGCGCCAACGAACAGGCGTAAAAATCCGCAACATCAACATGAAAGACATCAAAGGAGAGATTGAGATTTTACGGATGATTTATAATGAAGCGTGGGAAAAAAATTATGGTTTCGTGCCCATGACAGACAAAGAAATCGACGAATACGCTGCAGGTTTTAAGCAAATTGCAGAGCCTTCACTCATATTTTTCGCTGAGATTGACGGCGAACCCGTTGGTACAGCAGTTTCTTTATTGAACTATAATTACATTTTCAAACAAATGAATGGGCGACTATTTCCGTTTAATTTTGTTAAAATGTTTACCCAAAAAAAACACATCACATGGGCGCGGGTGATGTTACTTGGAATTCTACCGAAATATCGTGGGAAAGGATTGGACGCCGTCTTGTATTACGAAACGGTCAAAGCTGCACAAGCTCTCGGTGTAGAGTATGGCGAAGCCAGTTGGATATTGGAAGATAATGCCATGATGCGGCGTGGTATGGAGTTGATTAAAGGGGAAATTTATAAGACGTATAATGTATATGAGGTTAAAATTTAAATCATTCGTAGGGACAGGGCATGCCCTGTCCCTACGAATGATTTAAATTTTAAACACTAAGCGCACCTTTACGCAATCGCTGCAAAAACGGCGAAGCAAAAATAAAATCTTGGAGCGTTTCATTCGTGCTGGCAAGGACTTCCTCTTTCGTACCAACCCACGCGAGTTCGCCCAAGTGTAGGAGGTTGATATTGTCGCCGATTTCCATCACGGAGTTCATATCGTGGGTGTTGATGATGGTCGTCATATTATTGTCAACAGTAATGCCATGTATCAATTCATCAATAACGATAGAAGTTTTCGGGTCAAGCCCGGAATTGGGTTCATCGCAGAATAAATACTTGGGGTCCAGCACGATAGACCGCGCAATACCTACCCGTTTTTGCATACCGCCACTCACTTCGCCGGGATATTTGTCATTACTACCCGTCAAATCGACACGCTCAAGACATTGGTCAACTTTCTGTCGCTTCTCGCCTTTCGTCATGCTGGTAAACATATCCAAAGGGAAACGCACATTCTCCTCCACTGTCATCGAATCAAATAATGCCGAGCCTTGAAATAGCATCCCGATGTCATTGCGAATCGCTTTGCGTTCTTTTTTATTGAGGTTGTGAAAATCAATATCATCATACCACACCTTACCATCCGTCGGCTGCAAAAGCCCCACTAAAATCTTGAGCATCACGGTCTTACCTGCGCCACTACGTCCGATGAGTAGGTTGGTTTTACCTTTCTCAAATGTCGTTGAGATGCCCTTCAAGACTTCTTGCTCTCCAAACGATTTGAATATATTTTCTGCTTTTATCATGTTTTCGTTGACTCGTTAATTCGTGTATTCGTGACTCGTTATTAGTTCATTAAAAACTATTGTCGCATTACATCATTTAAGCATTGTAGCATTGCTACGTAAGGATTAATGCCAGTGTATAATCTGCCAATAAAATTAAAATATTGCTATATACGACGGCTTGTGTGCTCGCGCGTCCGAGTTCGATGCTGCCGCCTTTGACATAGAAGCCTTTGTAGCAAGAAACAGAGGTCAAAATGAAGGCAAACACCACCGATTTAACCAACATCATGAAGACGAAATATGGCTCAAAAAAAGAATTTAATCCCAGAATATAATCTCCTGATGCTACCATTCCCGTTGAAATACTCGCCAACAAACCACCGACAATACTCACTCCTGCGCCAATGACCACCAATAAAGGCACAACAAATAAAGCCGCTAAAATCTTGGGTAAAATAAGGTACGAAGCTGTATTGACGCCCATGATTTCGAGCGCGTCGATTTGCTCCTTTTGGCGCATTCCGCCGATTTCGGCAGCCATATTCGAACCGACTTTACCAGCCAATACCAGACAAGAAATCGTAGGTGCCAACTCAATAATCGTCGAATCCCTAACGATATAACCGATGTAATATGGAGGAATAAACCCGCCTTCCAATTGATACGCAAACTGCACCGCAGTCACCGCACCAATAAACAAGCAGATAATACTCACAATCACCACCGACCCTACACCGATGTCATTCATCTGCCGCAGCATTTCCTTCCAATACATCGAAAACTTCTCCGGGCGGGTAAACATACTCCCCATCAGCTTCAGATAAGCCCCCAATTCATATAATATTCCAGTAATCATTCAATAACGGTTAATGATTATGGTTAATGGTTAATGACTTTTTTGCTTCGCAAAATATTTATCAAACATCGACCAACAACCAATTTTGGCGCAAAATAACGGTTTTTTAAGGTCATTCCCAATTCACTACGTATCTTCGCCGATAAAAGATGTGAGACGAGAGAGGTCAGACAAGAGATTTTTTAATGTAAAATGTAAATTTTTATAACGTGAAGTGAATGCAAATCCTTCTTATTTTGTTAATTTTCAAATAATTATAAATAATAAAAAAAATACAAATCAATCGCGTATTACAAGCACTTTTACATTTTAAATTTGATATTTTGCATTTTACATTAAAAAATCCCGTCTCACCTCTCTTATCTCGCGTCTCTATTCTCTCGTCTAAGTTTATAACATAAAAAGATGAAAACAGTTATTACAGGAGCCACAAAAGGCATCGGACGCGCTATTGCAGAGGTATTTGCGCGAGAAGGGCACGACCTTGCCATCTGCTCTCGCAATGAAAATGATTTAAAAGATTTTCAGCGTGAATTGCAAGAAAAATACAGTGTAAAAGTCATTCAAAAACCAACGGATGTTGCTAAAAAAGAGCAAGTTAGGGCATTTGCTGATTATATCAAATCCGAATGGTCGCAGGTGGATGTATTGGTCAATAATGCGGGGGTTTACTTTCCCGGTGATGTACATTCTGAAGACGAAGGGACGCTCGAAGCCTTGATTGAAACGAATTTGTATAGTGCTTATTATCTGACACGGGCTTTGTTACCTTCGATGTTGCCGCAGGCTAAAGGGCATATTTTTAACATCTGTTCGGTGGCGAGTTTGATTGCGCTGCCGGGTGGCGGTTCGTATAGCATTTCTAAGTTTGCGATGTTGGGCTTCAACAAAGTATTGCG
>CALHBW010000455.1 GCA_937930625.1 uncultured Saprospiraceae bacterium
AGAATCAATCCCAGAAACTGGAAGGAAGAACAAGTACATTCAGAGGACGACACCTATTTCTATTTTGATAAAAATGAAGACATACAAGACGTAAGCGGAAAAACCCTCGCCGAAATTGCAGAAAGAAATCTACAAACCAAAGATACAAGACGACTTGCCCTCAACTTCATGGAATCACGCTACGATACGCCACTTACTATCTGCAAAAATACAGAAGAAAATAAAGTAAGCGTAGATTGTGCAGATGATAAAATTGCGTTGGTGGAATGGCTGGGTGAGATTGAAACTCCCGCCACTGATTTTTTAAGAAATAAAGACCGTTTTGTGTCAACTGGAAAAGTATCACCATTGGGAACTATAATTTACAAAGAAATCGAAACAGGTTATTACTGGCATTTTGATAATTTTCACGCTGATGAATTTGAGGTTTATGATAAAATCGGAAAGCATATTGGCGTGGCTGATTTAGAGGGTAATATTGATGTTGGCAAAGCCAAAGATGGCAGAAAGATTAGTAATATTTTGTAAAAAATGACAGCAACTCAAAAACAACAATTTTGATTTCGTTTCTAATTTTTACTCATAAATTCACACCCATATATGAAAATTTACATCACTTCTTTTTTTATCTCCCTACTGACATTCAATGTCACTCTCGCTCAAGAAAAAACATTCAACAAATACATCGAAAACGGCATCGCGCTACACGACGAAGGCAAGTACCAACAAGCCATCAAGCAATACGAAAAAGCCCTGAAAATCAACAAAAAATCTACCCTTGCTCATGCCGAAATTGCTTATTCATACATTGGACTAAACAATGCGAAGATGGCACTCAAACACGTCAATCGCGCATTTAAAGGCGATAAATCCGACAATTTCCCGATGATATATGTCCTTAAAGGAAATGTATTGGACAATATGGGCAAAACCAAACAAGCCGTCAAAATCTACAAGCAAGGCATCGCCCGACACCCCGATATGCCGATGTTGTACTTCAATCTTGGCATCACGCACATGCGCGCAGGCGAGAACACAAAAGCCAAAAATGCGTTCATCACTTCCATTTCAAAGAACTATTCACACGCATCAAGTCATTATTATTTGGGCAAATTGATGGAAGAAGAAAACGAAAAAATCCCTGCCATGCTTGCCTATTATTTTTTCCTGCTACTCGAACCCGAAACGGTACGCGCCGACGAAATTTATGACCGATTATTGGAATTATCCATAGGTAGCGGAGTGGTGGAAAAGACAGGTAAGGATGAAATTAGTATCACTTTGAATGAAGAAAGTCTGGGTTCAGGTTTTTCTTCCATCGAACTTTTTCTTTCTTTGCAAAATGCAAAAAACCTGGGAGACGAAGCGTATCAGAAAAAAACAAAAACCGAAAAACTAACCGCCAATACAGAAAGTTTTTTCAATCTGATGTCGGAAATGAAAGCCGAAAATCAAGGCATTTGGTGGGATTTTTACACCCCACATTTTGCTCATATGGTTGAATGTAAAGTAATTACGACGTTTTGTTATCATATCGGGCTTTCCAAAGGCGGCGATATTGCCCTTTGGATGGAAGCCCACGAAGAAGAAGCGATTGATTTTGTAAATTGTGTCAATGAATACGGGCTATAATGGTGAACGGTTAATGGTTAATTTTTTGTTTCGCCACGCGAAAATTAGTCATTAATGCGAATAACGGTTTAAATTTATAATGCTTTGAAAATCAAGGAACATAGATGCAAGGCATTTTTAAAATGCCTTGCATCTAAGGGTCGTGTATGAAATAACTTCGTATACGACCCTAAGCTGAAAATCAACATTTTATCCAACCCGTTATTCGCATCATTAACCATTGACCATTAACCGTTAACCATTATTAAAAATGAATATATTTAAGCTTAGTTGGAAAAATATCATATCGAAGCCTTTGGCGGCTTTGTTGAGTTTGATTTTATTGGCTTTGGGGGTCGGGCTGATTGCGTTTTTGTTATTATTGAATCAGCAGACGACAGAGAAATTTGAGCGTAATCAAGGCGGTGTGGATTTGGTATTGGGGGCGAAAGGAAGTCCTTTGCAGTTGATATTGTCGAGCATTTATCACATCGACAATCCGAATGGAAATATTCCTTTGAAGTCCGTCAAACCCTTTATGAATCCCAAACATCCTTTGATAAAAAAGGCGATTCCATTGGCTCTTGGCGATAGTTACCAGACATATAGAATCGTTGGTACAAATCACGATTATCTCGATGTATATGAGGGCGAAATTGCTCATGGACGCCTGTGGGATGGTGATTTTGAAGTCGTCATTGGCGCAAAGGTAGCGGAAATGACGGGGCTAAAATTTGGCGATACTTTCCACAGCGCACATGGTTTGGGCGAAGCCATTTCGCACCACGACGAACACGATTTTCGTGTAGCGGGCATCCTCAAAAAAAGTAATACGGTACTCGACCAACTCATCCTCACCGACATGCGTAATGTCTGGCTCTCCCACGCCTCACACGACGAAGAGGGACACAGCCACGACATCATCGAAGACGAACAGGACATCACTTCAATGCTCGTTTTTTATAGAAATCCTGCCAGCATTCCTGCCCTTAATTTCCCGCGCGGCATCAATAAAAATACTGATTTGCTCGCCGCCAATCCCGCCTACGAAACCGTCCGATTATTTGAAATGATGGGCACGGCAGAGCGCGCTTTGCGTTTTCTCGCCTTTGCGATTGTATTTGTATCTGCATTGAGTGTTTTTATTTCTTTGTACAAATCATTGAAAGACAGGCGTTACGAACTCGCCATCATGCGTGTCATGGGCAGCTCGCGTGGAAAGCTGTTTGGTTTGATTACTTTGGAAGGTGTTTTGCTGGCATTGGTCGGCGGACTTTTGGGTATCTTGCTCGCGCATGTGAGCATGTCTGTATTGGCACGTTATATGCAAGATGCTTATCAGTATAGTTTCACGGGTTGGCAGTTTCTTCCTGCTGAATTATATTTGATTATCGGTGCTTTGTTGATTGGCTTTTTGGCGGCGATTATTCCCGCCATTCAAGCGTCGAATACTGATGCGGCTACAATGCTGTAATGCTGAAATGCTATAATGCTGTAATGATTCCAATGAGTGAATTTTGAATGAGTGAATAGCGTAGGTCTAAATCGTTCCTAACAACCTAAAACCTCTAAGAACCCAAAAAGCAACCGTCATACTGAATTTATTTCAGTATCTCCCGAACGATGGGAAACCGTGTTGCACTAAAGAGGTAATTTATCGTTTTTAAATGAAATACAAGACTTTAGCTCACATTCAACATCGTGCTTGCTGCTTGGGAGATTCTGAAATAAATTCAGAATGACGTTCTGGTTTGGAAGTGTGGAAACAATTTAAAACTACGTCCATGAGTGAATTATTTTTCATTGTGTATTTTATTGGTTCTGAAATTTTTAAACATTAAAAAAATAATATGAAACGAATTATCGTATGTCTTGCAGTGCTGTTTTTCACGATAAATACCTATGCACAACAAGAAGGTAACGCATGGAAAACGCTTTCTATGGTGACATTCAAAATGGAATTTGATGAGTTCATGGGAATGGATGTGCAGAAGCCAATTTATATGCAGCAGGTCATGGATTTGTCGGGCGAAGAAATTACGATAAAGGGCTATATCATCCCATTGAAAGGGGAGAAAGCACAGAGTCATTTTATGTTTTCTGCCTATCCGTATAAGATGTGCTTTTTCTGCGGTAATGCAGGTCCCGAAACGGTTTTACAAGCCTTTACAAAAGATAAAGTAAAAGTCCCTTACACCTCTAAACCAATTACCATTCGCGGAAAATTATCATTGAATAATGGAGATGTGAATGAGTTGATGTACACGCTGACGAATGTGGTGGTGGTGGAGTAAAAGTGGTAAATTTTCGAGTAGCAAGATTTTTTAAAATGCTGAAAAAATCGTAACTTGAAAAAAATAATTTAACAAGTCTGATGAAAGACAATCAACTCAAACTTAGGTCAGTAAAAATTAAGGGTTATAAATCTATCCACCCACAGGGTCAGACTATTGATTTTCAGGATATTACGATACTTTTGGGGGCGAATGGTTCGGGTAAATCCAATTTGGTATCTTTCTTTTCAATGTTGAATTATATGATGAGTGGTTCGCTACAAAATTATATCGGCGAGAATGGCTCGGCAGATTCGATGCTTTATTATGGCTCAAGCGTAAGTCCGCGTATGCAGGCTGAATTGACTTTTACAAATTCGACAGATAAAGATATTTACAAATTTATTTTATCTCATGCGGCAGGTGATACATTAATATTCAATGAGGAAAGTATTAAGTGGTACAAAGGCAGCAATGGTGCAGCCGCTCCGTTTAAAATTACACTTGACTCCGGCACAAAAGAATCAGCTTTATTTGAACGAACTAAAAACAAAAATGCAAAAACCGAGCGTGTCATATTCAATCTTTTAAAAAACTGTCAAGTCTTTCAATTTCATGATACCTCGAAATCTTCACGCATTAGGAATAAAAACTATATCAATGATAATAAATTTCTGCGAAGTGACGGTGGAAATTTAGCAGCATTTCTATATCAAATAAAAAATTCTAATAAAAAATATTACGACAGGATAGTGCGATATATCCGGCAAATTATGCCTCAATTTGGCGACTTTATCCTGCACACTTCTGCGCTGAATGAAAATTATATCATGTTGGATTGGACGCAGCCCGGTACCAATTATCACTTTGGATCGCATCAAATATCCGACGGTTCTTTAAGGTTTATGTGTTTGGCTACCTTGCTGTTACAACCGCCCGATACGCTACCTTCAGTCATTATATTGGATGAACCCGAACTTGGTTTGCACCCATCGGCAATCGCAATATTAGCGGGTATGGCAAAAACCGCAAGCCGATATTGTCAGATTATCATGGCAACTCAATCACCAAGATTGGTAGATGAATTTGAATCGGCAAACATCGTTATCGTAGAACGAAATCCGATTGAAAATTGTAGCGAATATAGGGTATTAGATGAGGGTAAATTAACAGATTGGATAGAAAGATATAGCCTGAGTGAATTGTGGGAAAAAAATGTTTTGGGAGGTCAGCCATGAATTTTATTCGCCTCAATATCACTGCCGAAGGGCAAACTGAAGAGCGATTTATCAAAGATACACTCGCCCTGCATCTCGGTCATTTTAATATTTCGACGGATGTACGGCGCGTACTCACAGGAAAAGATAAACGAAAATCTTATCGTGGTGGACTCATCAGCTACATTAAGGCAAAAAAGGACATTCAATCTTGGCTCAAAGAAGATAATCACGCGGAAAGCAGGTTTTCTACGATGTTTGATTTGTATGCCTTACCTGATGATTTTCCTAAATACGAAGAGAGTAAAAAAATACTCAAACCTTATGAAAAGGTCGTCTTTTTGGAAAATGCCATGCAAGAAGACATTAATGATTTTCGTTTTGTTCCTTACATTCAATTGCATGAATTTGAGGCACTTATACTCTCTAATCCTCAAAATTTGGAATATGAATACTTTGACCGCGAAAACGAAATCGCGGCATTACAAAAACAACTTGAACAGCATAATAATAATGCCGAATTAATCAACGAACACGAACACACAGCCCCTTCAAAAAGAATCATAAAATTGATTCCTGAATATGATAAGGTCAGTGTTGGTGCTATGCTTGCAGGTATGGAAGGGATTGATAATTTGAAACAGAACTGTCGTCATTTCAGAAATTGGGTAGAAAAATTGGAACAATTATCTCAAAATCATTAGTCATTTAAAAATGAAAAAAATAACAATATTAATCGTATTTATAATCACCTCAATCGCCCTTCAAGCCCAAGAACAAAAAAAAGAAAACACTTGGAAGACCCTTTCCAAAATCACCTACAAACAGCAATATGACGAAATCATGGGTTTTGATATTGATATACCCGTATTCAGTCAATCTATCAAGGATTTGGAGGGCAAAGAAGTCTTGGTAGAAGGCTATATCATTCCGGTGGAAGGTTATAAGCAGCAGAGCAATTTCGTATTTTCTGCCTATCCTTATAATATGTGTTTTTTCTGCGGTGGTGCAGGGCCCGAAACCGTCATGGAAGTCAATTCGGATGACCCGAAAATCACCTACACCTCCAAGCCTATCATTATCAAAGGCACATTAGAACTCAACTCCGGCGACATCAATCGCCTGATGTACACTTTGAATAATGCCGTTCTGATAGAAAAAAAATAATGATTGTTTAGTGATAAAATTGTTTGATTGTTATATTATTGCATTATGGTTGTAAGCATCTTACAATCAAATCATTTAACAGTCAATTATGCCGCCACAGCCAGAACGCCCTCAATACCAATTACCGCCAAAAGTCATCGCTGACCTGATAGATGCTCCACCTGTTCCTGTGGTGAGTATCCACTCTGTTAGTCGTAAAACCTTGTTTTTGCATCGTCCGAATTTGCCCTCAATTGACGAGGTAGCAGTGGACGAATTGCGCCTTGCGGGTGTACGCCTCAATCCGCGCACTACAGGTGGCAGTCGTGTGTTTTATTTTGATAAAATTTTCATTCAACAAGACGGCAAACAACTCAAAGTACGTGGCATTCCGCCGCGCGCCAAGATTCAAAATGTATCCTGGTCGCCTGATGGAGAGCGTCTTGCGTTTACGATTACACGCGCACGTAGCATAGAATTGTGGCTTGCGGAGGGCGAACCATTTACTGCAAGAAAATTGACCGGAACCATTATTAATGATACGCTTGGCAGTCGTCCGTTTCGCTGGCTTTCAGATAATGAAACCATCGTTTGCAAAACAGTTCCTAACGAAAGAGGTAAAGTCCCTGTCCCGTCCCGTGTTCCACAAGGACCTATTATTCAGGAAAATACAGAACGTAAAACCGCCCATCGCACCTATCAGGATGTGCTGAAAAATGAGCATGACGCGGCTTTGTTTGAGTATTATACGCGTAGCCAATTGGTTCGTATTCATGTAAAAACAGGACGCTCTCGCAAATTGAATAAACCCGCTATTATCGCCTCATTCTCGCCCTCGCCCGATGGCAACTACATACATGTCGCACAGGTCGAACGCCCGTTTTCGTATGTTGTGCCGTATTCACGCTTTGCGAAGCGCATTGAATTGTGGAATCGTGATGGCAAGCGGATAAAAACCCTCGCTGAAATTCCCGTAGCAGATGATATTCCTCAAGGTTTTGATGCTGTGCGTACCGGTCCGCGTAGTTTTTGCTGGCGCAACGACCACCCCGCGACACTCTACTGGGTAGAAGCTCAGGACGGCGGCGACCCGCGACGTAAGGCAGATATACGCGACCAAGTATTTTCCCTCGAAGCTCCCTTTGACGGCGAATCGCAAAAGAGTATTGCCACTAAGATGCGCTTCAATTCATTTGAATGGGGAACCGACAAGCTCGCTATTATCGAAGAATGGCAGTGGAAAGACCGTCGCATAGTCACTTCACGTTTCGCGCCGGATGCGCCGGAGAAAGGCAAAACGGTGCTTTTTGACTATTCATGGGAAGACAGATATAATGTACCCGGCAACTTTCAGACTCATTCTAATGAATACGGGAAGCATGTTTTGATGCAAAATAAAAAGGGAAAATTATTCTTAATTGGTGAAGGGGCTTCGCCTGAAGGCAACCGCCCTTTTATCGACTTATTTGATGTAAAAAAACAAAAAACAAAACGACTCTTTCAATCAAAGGCACCAAATTATGAAGTTCCCATGAAAATATTAAACACTGATAATCAAATCATTATTACCAGTCGTGAATCAAATAACGAACCCGCGAATTATTTCATAAAATATCTAAAAAAAGGAAAAGAAACGCAAGTTTCACATTTCCCTCATCCATATCCGCACCTCAAAAAATTGAGTCCGCAACTACTCGAATACAAGCGCAAAGATGGCGTAAAACTTCGCGCCAAACTCTATCTGCCCATCAACTATAACAAAAAGAAAGACGGGAGATTACCTGTACTCATGTGGGCATATCCGCGCGAGTACAAAAGCGCAGATGCCGCAGGACAAATGCAAGATTCGCCATATCGTTTTACACGCTTGTACGCACACTCGCCTTTGTATTGGGTCATGCAGGGCTACGCGGTGGTCGAAGGTTTTGGAATGCCGATAGTGGGCGAAGGCAATATAGAACCTAACCAAAAATTTGTGGAACAACTCCGCGCTAATGCTAAAGCCGCCATTAAAAAAATCGTAAAGATGGGCGTTGCCGACCCAAATCGCATCGCCGTAGGTGGTCATTCTTATGGTGCATTTATGACTGCTAACTTGCTGGCACACACCAATTTGTTTGCGGCAGGAATTGCACGTAGCGGTGCATACAATCGTACCTTGACGCCTTTTGGCTTTCAGTCGGAAGAACGCAATTTTTGGGAAGCTACCGAGACGTACATGCAAATGTCTCCTTTCACAAATGCCGATAAGATTAACGCACCTCTACTCCTCATTCATGGAGAAGCAGATGCTAATTCGGGTACATACCCGATGCAAAGTGAGCGTTTTTATAGCGCATTGAAAGGTTTGGGCAAAACGGTGCGTCTGGCAATCCTTCCGAAAGAAAGTCATGGCTATCGCGCCCGCGAATCGGTGATGCACATGCTTTGGGAAATGACCGAATGGTTGGATAAGTATGTGAAAAACAGATAAAACTGCAATTTCAACCGCAACTTCAAAATCAAATTCAACGAAGTTGAAATAGACAAATTTTTCAATTTATTTCTGTAATTGAATTTTATTGAGTGTGTCACAAATCGGTGGTGAAAAATTTTGACAGGCGCGTAGCGTCAGCCCCATTTGTAAAAATGAAATTCCCCGCTTTCCAAAGGCGCGTAGCGTCGGCACTCTTACGCGATGGTGCCGACGCTACGCGCCTTTGAAGGTAGA
>CALHBW010000456.1 GCA_937930625.1 uncultured Saprospiraceae bacterium
CCCTTTTTACCACAATAACAATCGCCGCCGGAGAGGTCGAGGTAATTATGTCCCCACTCACCGCCAATGCCTTGCAAGCCATTGATGACCTGCCCATTGACCACCACTCCGCCACCTACACCCGTTCCCATGATGACACCAAAAACGACCTTTGCATCAGGTTTGAGTTGTGTTACGATACCCATTCGTGCTTCTGCGAGTGCGAAGCAGTTAGCATCATTGGCAAGTGTCAATTCCAGACCGAGCAATGCTTCTAAATCTCGTTTGAAAGGCTGTTCGTTGAGTTCGGTAGAGTTGGAATTTTTCAGTGTTTGAGTTGGCGGATCCATCGTGCCGGGCGTACCGATACCAATGCGCGTCGGGCGATTGCCGACTTGCTCTGCGACGGTATCGACCAATAATTTGATACGATTAAGGATGTGCTTATAGCCCTTTTCTTTTTCGGTGTAGAGGCGTTCTCGCGCGATCACCTTCGGCTCGTCTTTGGATTGGAGGACAACACATTCGACCTTAGTACCGCCTAAGTCGAGTCCCCATAGATGTTGATTGTCAGACACTTGTGTGGTTTTATTTTTTTTATTTTGAATGGTTAGAATGAAGTTAGTTGACTTTTACGAATTTGCTAAATTTCGGGCTTTTTGTTGCATTTCTTTATGTGAAATGCCATCTTCTTTTCCAACTCCGCTGATAATACGTTCATATTCAGCTTTTAATTCCTTGGGTAATTCATCCCACACGTCAATCTCATTTTTTTCAAAAAAATCAATTAATTCAAGCAATTTGTCAATTAATTCCTCATCGGCAGTATCAATATAATTTTTAATCCGCTCTTTTCTATCTGTTATATTCATATTTAAGCAATTTTAAATTAATAATTAAGCAGGAATTTCAGTGGCTTTCGATTTTTCAAAATCTTCATCCGTCAATTCTACTTTATGTCCAAGTTCACGCACTGCCTCCCTAATACGTTCAAGGTTTCCTAACCACGCTTGGCGTACTTCTTCTTTTTCTGCTTCGCTAAGATTATTAAATCGTTCGGCAAACCGCTTTGTATGTGCTTCTTTATCTTCCTCTGAATTTATCTTGAGATAATCTTCAAATTCTTCTTTCAAAAACCCATTTTTAATAATGTCATTGCTATTCATATTCTTTTAACTTTTTGCGAGTTTCAAGGATTTCATCAAGTATTGCATTAATGTATTCCTCGTACTCTTTGTCTTTTCCTGCCCATATTGTATGACGATTTATGGTATGGAAATTTAGGACTAGTTTTAAATTTCTATAAAACTCCTCTAACTTGCGTTTTTCGTTCTCAGACATTTCGTTTGGTATACATTTTTATAAAAATAAACAAGAAAATTGTGATTTGCAAAAAAGCGAATGAATTAGTCTCATTTAATTTCAAAAATCACCCCTTCCCACCCACGCAATTCAATTTTCTCCCCATCAAAAACAGGCGCATCAGCATAGTTTCCATAGCTGTAAATCAATGACTTACCACTACATCCCAAGTCATTTAAATGCACAATTTCACTATTATCTTTATGATTTAAAACGACTAAAAACGACCTGCCCTCATACACACGATGATAGGCAAAAATGCTCTGATGTTTGGTCAAATATTGTTGGTAAGTACCATAAGTCCATAACAAATTTGACTTACGGTATTGTATCATTTTCCGATAAAAATGCAAAATTGAATCCGCGTCTGCTTCGGCTGCTGCTACATTTATTTTCGGATAATTTGGATTGAGTTTTATCCACGAATCGCCTGTTGTGAAACCTGCATTTTCGGAAGCATCCCAGTGCATCGGGGTGCGTACATTGTCGCGCCCTTGTACGTGTACACGCGGTAGAAATTCGGCTTCGCTCATGCCTTTTGCTTGCCATTCTTGCCAAGCATTTCGGGCTTCTACATCGCGGTAATCGTCCATCGAATCGAAAGCAACATTGGTCATTCCAATCTCACAACCTTGATAAATATACACCGTACCACGATGCGTAAGTAGCAAGATAGCCAACATTTTAGCAGATATTTTTCTGAATTGCTCATTATCATTGCCATAACGCGAAACGACACGCGGAAAATCGTGATTGCTCAGAAAAATACTGCCCCAACCTTTCTCCCCCAATGCCTCATTCCATTCTGCAAACAAGCCTTTGAACCTCAAAAAATCTGTTGGTCGATAATCGTATTTTCCCTCTGGTCCGTCATTCAAAAACATATGTTCGAGCGAGAACACCATATTGAGTTCGTTGCGGTCACTGTTGACGTAGAGTGGCGCATTGTCTTTGGTGATGCCCGGTCCTTCGCCTACCGTCATTACGTCGTATTTGGAGAAGGTTTCGCGGTACATTTCCTGTAAAAATTCGTGCATACGCGGACCATTGGCATAGCGATTGGCGATGGCATAATGTAGGTCGTCGGTGGGGGTATCAGCATATTCAGGACGCTTGGAAATCAAGGAGATAACATCCATTCGGAAACCATCAATCCCCTTTTCAAACCAATAATTCATCGCATCATAACAGGCTTGTCGTACTTTCGGATTTTCCCAATTCAAATCCGGTTGTTTTTTGGTAAATAAATGCAAATAATACTCATCCGTAGCGGCATCATATTCCCATGTGCTGCCATAGAAAAAGGAGAGCCAATTGGTGGGTGCTTTGCCGTTTTTTCCTTTCTTCCAAATATACCAATCACGATACGGATTATCCTTAGATTTGCGCGATTCTTTGAACCATTCATGTTCATCCGAGCTGTGATTGACCACCAAATCCATGATGAGTTTCATGCCTCGTGCGTGTATGCCCGCGAGCAATTCGTCAAAGTCGGACATCGTGCCAAACTCATCCATTATATTATAATAATCGCTAATGTCATAGCCATTATCGTCATTGGGCGATTGATAGACCGGACAGAGCCAAATCATATCAACGCCAAGGCTTTTTATATAATCCAATTTTTGAATGATACCGCGAATATCGCCGATACCATCGCCATTAGAGTCATTAAAACTGCGGGGGTAAATTTGATATACGACACCTTCTTTCCACCAAGTCATGTGAGTAGCGAGTTTGCGAGTAGCGAGTAACGAGTGGTTGACGCGAGTTGTCTCAGGCCTCTCGTCTCGAATCTCTTGTCTGAAATGCCGTAAATATAGGAATGTTTTGGATATTATCGGTGCAGTTGCCAGACTAAGGCGAGTTGGATGCCTGAATTGCG
>CALHBW010000457.1 GCA_937930625.1 uncultured Saprospiraceae bacterium
AAATAATAAATGTAAAATCCCGTCATTCGTCGGGACAAGTTGTAAAAGGGTTTTAATGTGTACATTTATTATTCAAACATTCAACAATGATTTTTTTACTTGTAAAATAATAAATTTTCAAATTTAAAAAGAAATAGAAAACAATGATTTATTCTAATTATTAAAAAATTATTTAATTCATATTTTTCAAAAACAAAATAAAAAACTACGTTCTACAAGCCCTTTTAGATTTATTATTTTAAATTTTGAATTTTACATTTCCCCCTCAAAAACAATCTCCACCCTTATTCGTTTTTATGCTTTTCAATAATTGCACGTACCTTTTCTATAGGCATTTGAGCGATTTTGGCAATATATTCATCGGGATGACCATCTTCATTTAAAGCTATTATCATTACGACTTTACCTTGCTCTATACCCTGTTCTATACCTTTTTCTATACCCTGTTCCATCCCCTGTTCTTTGGCAGTATCTACTACACCGCGTACCTCTGCATAGTTCATCTCGCTGATTTCGTAGGCTTTGCGTTCTTCGGGAGTCATATTAGCTAACTCGGCAGTTTTGAAGGCTTTTTGGAATATCGGCTCATTGAGGATGCGCGGAATTTCATTGAAATCAGTCAATTTTTTAAGAAAATACAACCATTTATCAAACTGCGTTTCGAGTTCGTGTTCTTCTTTGGTAAATGCTGGCATTTGTATGAACTTGAAATGTAATTTATCGCT
Source organism: uncultured Saprospiraceae bacterium (assembly GCA_937930625.1). Lineage (GTDB taxonomy): Bacteria > Bacteroidota > Bacteroidia > Chitinophagales > Saprospiraceae > JAHDEO01. The sequence continues at coordinate 726 of CALHBW010000457.1, forward strand.
AAACGGCTCACAGTCTTGGTCTTTGAGCATCACATCTCGCCTCAATTTTGCTTTTTCTTCATCTTCATCATAGAAAAAATCTAATATAGCAATGAAATAAATAGCACTTAATTTGAACGCCCACTTCCCGCGCATTGCCTGTTCTTTTATGGGGTAAGTGGTGTAGTATAAAGCCCTGTTTTTGAAGTTTTTAAACTTCTCTTTCTGCATTTCTACTACAAACCTTTCACCTGTAATGGAAGTGCAAAAAATATCAAAAAAGGCTTTTCGCTCGGTACTGCTTCCGGGTAAAACTCCCGGATTGTCAAATTGTAATTCAGCGATTTTATGATGATCGGGCAGCAATTGGTTCAGGAAATCTATGAGCAAATCTTTATTTGCCTCTTCGCCGAAGAGCTTCTTGAAACCAAAATCCGTGTATGGATTGATATATTTTGACCGCCCTTTTTCTTGCATTTTTTGTGAATATTTAAATTAATAAAAATTATAATTTTAAATATTTTTCAAAAACAAAATAAAAACCTCGCGTCCTACAAACCCTTTTACATTTATTATTTTACATTTTAAGTTTTACATTTAAAACCCAAGCTAACGTGCGCGGGCTGGAAGCACCACGCTACGGTACGCGAACTGGAAGTGTCGCGCTACATTTAATGATGGTCATTCCCCATATCCTGCTCACCCGGGTTGAGTGGCTCGGTTTGATGAATATTTCTACCACCTTTCGAGTAATCATATGCCCAACGGTGTACATGTGGAATCGCACCGGGCCAATTGCCGTGTCCGGCGTGGATGGGTGCAGTCCATTCGAGTGTATTGGCATCGTATGGATTCAGTTCCGTTTGTTTCTTGCCATAAAAAATGCTGTAGAAGAAGTTAATCACCATCAGCATTTGGAGGGAGAATACAATAATCGCTGCCACGGTAATGAATTGATTCATCGCCGTAAAGTGGGAGAAAGCATCGAAGTTATCGAATTGATAATAACGACGCGGTACACCCGCCATTCCCATGTAGTGCATGGGCCAGAATATCGCATACGCACCTATCATCGTTCCCCAGAAGTGGATCTTACCGAGTGTTTCGTTCATAAAACGCCCGTACATCCGCGGGAACCAATGATACACTCCTGCAAACATACCAAAGAACGCCGCAATACCCATCACAATATGGAAGTGAGCAACTACGAAATATGTATCGTGCAATTGAATATCAATCGCAGAGTTACCCAAGAAAATACCTGTCAAACCACCAGAAATAAACAGCGACACGAAGCCTATTGAAAAGAGCATCGCTGTATTGAAGCGTATATTACCGCCCCAGAGTGTCGCTATCCAGTTGAATACTTTGACCGCCGAAGGTACGGCGATAATCAATGTAAAGAGTACGAAGATATTGGCGATGAATGGATTGACACCTGACATAAACATGTGGTGCGCCCATACGATAAATGCCAAAATTGCAATCGCAAGGATAGAAAGTACCATCGCTTTGTAACCAAAAATTGGCTTACGCGCATGTACAGACATCACCTCCGAAACGATACCGAAAGCCGGCACGATGATAATATATACTTCAGGGTGTCCTAAGAACCAGAATAAGTGCTGGTAAAGTATCGGACTACCACCGACATTTTCGAGTGCCTGACCTTGTATAAAAATTTCGCTTAGGAAAAAACTTGTACCCAAACTACGGTCAAAAATCAATAAGAAAATCGCCGAAACAAGTACCGGAAACGAAAGAAGACCCAAAATCGCCGTAACGAGGAATGCCCAAATCGTCAATGGCAAACGCCACATGGTCATACCTTTAGTACGTAGGTTGAGGACGGTGGTGATGTAGTTCATACCACCGAGTAGCACCGAGACGACAAAGAAGACCAAACTCACACTCCACAAAGTCATACCTGCGCCCGAACCACTCATGGCTTGCGGCAAGGCACTCAACGGCGGATAAGCCGTCCAACCACCCGCGAATGGTCCTGTACTCAAGAATAGCGAGGCAAACATAATCGCTCCCGCCAAGAAAAAGAACCAGTACGAAAGCATATTAAGGAAGCCCGAAGCCATATCTCTCGCACCTATCTGCAAGGGAATCAGCAAGTTAGAAAATGTACCACTCAATCCTGCCGTCAATACGAAGAATACGAGTATCGTACCGTGCATCGTCACGAGTGCATAGTAAAACTCCGGGTCGAGCGTACCTATGCCGTCCGTCACCGTGATCCACTTTCCGAGAATGGGCTTGAGCCAAGCCATATTTTCTTCGGGAAATCCCAACTGCAAACGAAACACCAAAGACATCAAGGCACCGATAATCGCCCAAAACATTCCCGTAATCAGGAATTGCTTGGCGATGGTCTTGTGGTCAGTACAAAAGATGTACGTGGTGATAAAATTCGACTGATACTTATCTCCATGATGGTCGTCATGGTGATCATCGTGGTGATGTTCATCATGTCCGTCATGCAGTTCCTCTTCTCTTACAATATCTATACTTGCCATTGATATAGAATTTTTTATATAATCAAAAATATGATTTCGTAACTAATGTTAAAATGCTTAAATGAGGTAATGAGTGAATGGGAATGAGTGAATATTTTTAATGCGTCAATGCGATAATGATGCAATGCGTTAATGAAGTGAATATTATAGCATTAATACATTACAGCATTAATATTCACTCATTCAGAATTCACTCATTAGTGTTTTCTGAAAGTACACCCTTCGCAGTATCTTCCTCTGAACCTTGAATAGTGGTAGAGTAATAAGATTTTTGGGATGCCAACCACTCTACATACTCTTCCGGTTCTACGATACGCACGATACGTTTCATACTAAAGTGACCGCGTCCGCACAATTCGGCGCAAGCCAATTCGTAGTTGAAAGTTTCCCAACGTTGCTTGTTTTCGTCGTCGGCAGAAGGTGCTTGCCATTCAGGATAATCTCTTAAACGCTGACGGTACTCTTCCGTCGTAGTTGTTGGGGTGAATACGAAGTATGTTGGTAAGCCGGGTACTGCATCCATTTTCACACGGAAATGCGGTAGATAAAAGTTGTGCAAGACATCACGCGCAATGATACGCACACGTACAGGCGTTCCCACAGGCAAGACCAACTCACTTGGGTGAATATCATCCAGATTGCGCTCATCTTCCCAAAGTTGTCCAAGTGGATTCAAGCCCGTAATATTTTTATAATAACGCTCGCCCAAGACACCATCGTCTCCCGGATGACGCAAAATCCACTGCCACTGTAAGCCTGTAGCTTCTATCTCGATATAGTCTTCTCCGACTACCATGCCATCTTCCACGTCCGCCATTGTGCGATTCCACACACTCAAACCGCCAATCACCAAGAAGGTCATCACGACTGCGGGAATACCCATCCATATCATTTCGAGCATATTGTTGTGTGGGTAAAAAGTCGCTTTGTGTCCGGTGCGTTCGCGGTATTTATAAGCAAACCAAAACAACAAAATATGCGTAATGAAAAAGACAATACCCGTCACTGCCATCGTCACATTAAACGTATTATCTATCCACACGCCATGCTCCGAAGCCGCCGTATGCGGTCCGTAACCCAACATGCTGTTTTTGTAATACATAAACGATACAATCACAAAGACCAAGAAGCCCACCATAAATACGACCCCCAATCGCGCATGAAACGCATTGGAACGCATCTGCATATCTTCCTCGCCGCGCAACTTGCCCGCTATTTCGGTGATTTTACCGATTTGCAACAAAATAACCGCGAGTAATACTAAACTCGCTATGATAAAGAAAGTTCCCATTTATCTAAGTTCAAGTTCAAGAATCAAGCGCAAGTTCAATAACTGACGCTTTTTCTTGATTGTATATAATAGAACAAAATAGTTTAATTCAAGTTTTTGAGGATTGTTTGATTGTGGAATTTAGAATGATTATTTTTTGCTTCGCAAATGTTTAATTTTCATCTAATTTTAAATTCAATTCTTTTTTAAACTTAAACTTAGACTTCATCTTAAAATCATTATCCATGATAATGCAAGCTCTCCGGCAAATAAGGGTCATTTACAGGAAGCAAAGAAGCCTTCGCCATTCGGCTAAATACAAAATACAAAAATAATCCCAAGAAACCTAAAAACGTACCCACTTCGAGCAAGCCCGG
>CALHBW010000458.1 GCA_937930625.1 uncultured Saprospiraceae bacterium
CGTATTTGGTTTTATATACGCAACAAATGTTAAAATTTATTGCGTATATATCGAAAATATTTTCTTTAAAAATCAAGATTATCCAAAGGGCTTTTCAGTTTTGCGCGAGTTACATCAGTAATATGCGTGTATATTTCAGTCGTTTTTATCGACTCATGCCCAAGAAGCAACTGTATTTGTCTTAGGTCGGTGCCTCGTTCAAGTAAGTGCGTAGCAAAACTATGTCTTAAGGTATGAACAGTGGCGTGGGTATTTATTTTAGCAAATTTGACTGCTTTTTGAAAAATGGCTTGCACGCTTCTGACGCTATATTGCCCACCTTGTTGCCCTTCGAATAACCAATATTCAGGTTTGTAAATTACGTAATAATTTCTCAGATTTTCAAGGGCTTTATCAGATAAAATACTGACGCGGTCTTTCTTTCCTTTACCTCCTTTGATATAGATGGCTCTTCTGTCTTTATTTATATCTTCGATACGAAGATTGACGACTTCGGAAAGCCGCAAACCTGCCGAGTAAATCATCATCAATATACATTTGTGTTTGATATTATCAAGAGAGTTAATGAGTCTGGCAACTTCTGCTTCGCTCAATACATTGGGCAGTTTTTGTGGCTTTTTCGGACGTAGATTGTTAAAATACATTTTCTCTCTACCCAAGATCTGTTCATAATAGAATTTTATGGCGTTAATCATACCATTTTGTGTACTCTCTGAGATATTTTTTTCATTTATACTTGTCAATAGATACTGTCGGATATGCTCTATGTCCAATTCTTCGGGAGATGTCTCATTATAATACCAGAGAAAGGCTTTGAAATGATTTTTATAGGACTTTACAGTATGACTACTATAACGTTTTAGCCGTAGTTGTTGCTCTAAATCATTGATAGCCTGATGGTATTTGGGAAGTTTTTTATCAGGTTTTTGTGATACGTTTGCGGTATCTTTTTTGACAAATACAGTTAGAGCAGGAATCACTTTGCCTTCATCCAGTTCATAAGGTGCATCAGCGAACAACAGTTTGAAATGTTGCCATTGACTGGCATTGTATGGAAAATGCCAACATTTATGAGCCGGACACCAACGCCGCCCATGCAATTGCCTGACTTTATCAATCAAAGGTTCTTCTTTGGGTATAAATACCACAATGCGCTTTTGTGAATTGTAAAATCCTTTACATACGGTAATATTCATAGCCTTTAAGAGTAATGAAATTATAAAATATAAAGAGCGTTTTAACCTAAGTAACGAAAAACCACTCAATGAAACTCCCCACACCCAATCGGCGACCCCGCCGGCAAGTCCACCGCCGGACTCGGTATCACTTCCTTTGGATTATTTTTATAATAATTTATTTTTGATAATACATAATGAACATGCGCCCGCTCGCCGTCCGTACCGCTATTCTTTTTCGTGTTTAATGTTTTTTCTAATTCAAATAATTCAAATTGTGCGATGGCGCGAACTTGTTCTGCCGCTTTCGGATTGCTCGCGAGTCCGATAAGATGTTGAACGACCAATTTCTGTATCATCAGGTTGATTTCCTTTTCCAATCCGCTTGCCGTCCCCTTGAATGTCGTTTTGACCAACTCATCAATAATATCCGAAAACGAAGGGTTCGCCGCATCTCTCGCCGAATATTCTATCAAACGCGCCGCACGCTCGTGATGCAGCAGCAATTTCAAGGTCATATTTGCCGAACTTTCTGCCGCAGCAATCGGGTCGAAAGTCAGCCCTGTCCGCACCTTAAAACTCTCCCGCCCTCTATCGTAGGCAAAGGCTTTTGGCGGTATCAATTCGAGCAGATTTTTAGGTAAAGCCAGAAATTTCGCATCCAAAGTTTCCAACAAAGCACCCAAGGCATCTCGCTGAATATCAGGCGATAATATCTCGATAGGTCTTTGCCCGTCACCGCGCATCGCGTAGCTGTAATCTGCCCCGCCGATAAGTTTTGCCACGCCTTCCATCTGATAGCGATGACTCAAATATAAAGGCACAAGCACCTCTTCGAGCGATGACATCGGCGTACCTTTCGGGATATTATTTTCACTAAAATTAGCCAGCGCCGCAGCGCGTACTTTCATCATTCGGCGCAGTTCGGTACTGGGGTCTTCGCCATTGTCCCATAGATGTGCGTATGCGTGTGCGCCTCCAAGCGGACGCGCATCACGGTCAGAAATATATCGAAAACCAAGTTCATTATTTTCCGTCAAAATCTCCTGTAAAGCCGCTTTTTCATCCACATTATCCGCAAAATCTGTGTAACCATACATCACCACACGCTTATCCCACGCACCGATTTTTGTATCATAAGCATTGCTAAAATCAAAACTCCCGTCCGATTTCAAATCAATCAGAGGATGCGGATAATCCATGACTGAAGCCCTATCATTCGTACTTGCGGCAAAATTGTGAGCAATCCCAATCGTATGCCCGACCTCATGCGCCGACAACTGCCGCAGCCGCGCCAATGCCATCTCCAACATCTCCTCCGAAACCGCTTTCCCTTCCTCAAAAGGTGCGAGAATGCCCTGTGCAATCAAATAATCCTGCCGTACCCGCAGTGAACCCAGCGAGACATGCCCCTTGATGATTTCGCCTGTGCGCGGGTCGCTCACCGAACCACCATAAGACCAACCCCGCGTAGCCCGATGCACCCATTGAAT
>CALHBW010000459.1 GCA_937930625.1 uncultured Saprospiraceae bacterium
GTTTGTCATCACGAAAAAATATTGATGCCGATAGTGGATAAAGTTGCCAATCGACTGTGGAAAAAACGCAGTCGGATGTTTGTGCATAAGCATTATAATCCTGTTTATCCGATTATTTCTCATATTGAAATTACGGCGTAATGTAGTGATTGGTGATTGGTTAATTAGTGATTAGGCGTGAGCAAAATCAATTATAATTTTTTATTATGAAAAAGAAAAACACACTCAAAGTAAAACCCCTTCGCAGATACAATACACCCGTTTATCCTTCTTATTTGGATAAAAATCCTATTGAGCATCCTGATACTTTGCCGTATCCGTTTACGTATAAGGCTTTGCAGGTGTTGGCGGGGGCGGGGATTTTGGTGGGGGCTTCGTGTACGCCTACGAAGCAGGTTTCCGATAATTCACCTGTCATTCAGTCGGATGTGGCGATAGAAGATTCGTCGCCTAATCTTAGTCATGAAACATTAAGTGAATCTGTTGCACAAAAACAGGATTCACTATTCAATCCGTTTCCATTTGAGCGTTTGGGAGTTCCTTATATGCCGGCTTTTTTTGGTACAGGAATGCCTTCCCGACTAAGAGGTGAAGAAGCACGAGCTACAATCAACCAAGTATTCGCAGAAGAAGGGATTAATTTTCAAGAAAATTATCATTATAAAAATGACAGCATTTCAGTGGTTTTAGATGGTTATAATCCTGATGCGAATATCGGTTATATATGGTTAGATTGGGATAAAATGGGGAATGGAATGGTTATGAATAATATATATTATGAGGAGGTTATCAATAAGTGTTTTTTAACCTATAAGGTGAATCAGATACACGACTTGGAACGCGACCTTAAATATAAGGTCAACCAAGAAGCATATGTCGAAAAATTTGGAAAACGTTTTGAGATTGCACAAAACATAGAGAATGAAGAAGAAAAGTTATTGGTCTTCAAAGAAATATACTTAGACTATTTAATTTACAATTATAGAGAACATAATACTCAACCTTTTGAAGATGATTTTAAAAACATTACATCCGAAAGCTCTTTTGAGGAAAAGGAAAAAACGTATTTAAAACAGTTTTTAACAGGTAGGATAAAAGCCATTCTTAAAAATTATGAACAAAAAGATATCCTAATGGATATTCTTAATTCAATTATAGAAATAGAAGATGAAAAAATAAGAAAAAATGAATACGATAATTTTGTGTTATTTATAGAAAAAAGTAGAAGAGAAAGGCATAGTAAAGCCGATAATAAGCCAACACTCAAAATTTTAGCTGTAAAAGATAAGCAAAAAATGGCAGAAGAAATTCAAGTATTTGGATTTAATCATTTAGATAAAAAACTCACCCTCCAAGAAGCCAAATATCTCGAAAATATGCATAAAACAGATGAAGATTTTATCGCGCCGATAAGTGTAAGAGATTGGAGATTTTCACACAGTAATAGGTTAATTGAGCATGATAATGGAGAAGTAATTGATCCAAAAGATAAAGTCTTAAAAGCCCTCGAAACCCAAGTCCGCCAATACATCCAATGGGCAAAGCAGCAAGGTGGCTACTGATTTTTGATTTGGGGATTTTTGATTTTTGATTGAATTTTGCTTCGCAAAATTTCTCATAATACATTCGCGTAGCGAATCAATCAAAAATCAAAAATCCCCCAATCAAAAATCCCTACATTTGCTTATAAAATTCCAAAATACGCGGACTCGTTTCTTTCCCTCTAATCATTTCTAAGGTCTTATTTATCTCATCAATCACGCTTTGCAATTTCGGTTTATCGGCTTCATCTACGACTTCCAAGCCGGATTCGAGATATTTGCGATAGCTAAAAATGGAACGTGTCGCAACAAGTCTTCGCCATTGCCACTGACTCATATCAGTCGAAACTTTTGACATTCTGCCGATAGCGGACAGCGCAGTTTCGGGGTCGGCTTGGGTCATCAGCGCGTCGTAGCCTTCCATGAATCCGAATATGGAAAAATTGCTGATGTCCATCATTTTCTCCTCGAAGAAAGGCATGTATTTCGTGTCGCCCGATTCGGCGTACATACCACTGATTGCCATGAGAATATCGGCATTACTTTCGTCCTTTAATGTGCTGGCGTAGTTGAGGGCTTCGGCTTTGTCGAGCTTGGCGAGTGCGCCGAGTCCTGCGCCTACACAGGAGTAAGGAAGTTCGTTGTCGATAGCATTTTTTGCGATGGGAATGTATTGGGCATCGCCTGTTTCACCAAGCATCATCAGTGCGCCTGCGCGGACTTGCGAGTGCTTGTCATTCTTTGCTAATTTTGCTAATGTCGCTGCATCTTCCGCAGGATTGCAGACATTGAGCGCGAAGTTGCGAAGCGTCCAATAGGAATCATTCATCGCATCCTTCATCACCTTTTTGGCGGCATCGCTTTTGCTCGCGGAGAGTGCTTCGAGTGCTTCGCGTCTATCCATAAAACCGCCGGTGTAATATTGGTGAACGTACTCTGATTCGCTCTTCGACAATTGTTTTTTCTCACATAAAGT
>CALHBW010000460.1 GCA_937930625.1 uncultured Saprospiraceae bacterium
CAAAAGATTTCGCATTTTCAAGGCATCAAAAAAATTCGCCGCTTGGGACACAGTTACGAATTTGAGCAAATCAAAAACTACGTAAAAGGCGACGATTACCGCAGTGTCAATTGGAAAGCTACCGGCAGACGCAGCGAACTCATGGTCAATCAATACGAAGATGAACGCGCCCAACAAGTCTATGTCGTCATAGATAAAAGCCGCACCATGAAGATGCCTTTTGAGGGAATGAACTTGCTTGATTATGCCATCAATACAGGCTTGGTGATTGCGAATATTGCTTTGCAGAAACACGATAAAGCGGGCTTGATTACCTTCTCCGATAAGATGGGAACCGTCATCCGTGCCGAGCGCAATCCCGTTCATCTCCGCAAAATTATGAATGCCCTTTACAATGAAAAAGAACGTCATTTTGAGGCAAATTATGAATTGCTTTATTACGCTTCGCGCAGCATCATCAAGGGGCGCAGCCTCGTTTTGCTATACACAAATTTTGAAAGTATGTATGCGATGGAGCGTGTTTTGCCTATCTTGCGGAAAATTAATCGCCTACATTTATTGGTCGTCGTTTTCTTTGAAAATACCGAAATCGCCGACTTTATAGAAAGCGAAGCTCAAGACACCGAAAGCATTTATATTCAGACAGTTGCGCGAGGTATGATTACTGAAAAACGTCAAATTGTGAGTACCCTTCGCAAGTATGGGATTCAAACGATACTCACCCGACCGGAAGAATTATCGGTCAATACGGTGAATAAATACCTCGAACTGAAAGCCCGCGGAATGATTTAACATTCCTGTACCGACGACTTTAGCCGTCGCCTATTTTTTCACTAATTCCCGACGGCTAAAGTCGTCGGTACGTTTACACACAATGCAAAGAGAACAATCCGCACAATTATTCGAAGAAGCCAAAAATTACTTTCCGGGAGGAGTCAACTCGCCTGTACGCGCCTTTAAATCAGTGTCCGGTCCGCCTTTATTTATTAAGCGCGGCGAAGGTTGCCGTTTTTATGATGAAGATGATAACGAATTAATTGATTTTTGTTGTTCGTGGGGTCCGCTTATTTTGGGGCATAATAACGCGAAAATCAGAGAACTGGTCACGGAAACGGTGGCGCGAGGTACATCATTTGGTACGCCTACGAAGTTGGGCAATGAACTTGGTAAATTGATTTTGGACAATAATAAATTTGTCGAAAAAATTCGTTTTGTGAGTTCGGGAACGGAGGCGGTGATGTCTGCGATACGCTTGGCGCGTGGCGTGACGGGCAAAAGCAAAGTCATTAAATTTGACGGCTGCTATCATGGTCATGTCGATTCCTTATTGGTGAAAGCGGGGTCAGGTTTGGCGACATTCGGGGTGAGTACATCGGCGGGGATTCCCAAATCTTTTGCAGAGGAAACCATCGTCGTACCACTCAATAATCCTGAACTATTGGACAAGGTTTTGCAAGAACACAGCGACGACATTGCCTGCATTATCATTGAACCGATTCCTGCCAATAACGGATTGCTTTTACAAGACAAATCTTTCTTGGAATGTCTGCGTTTGAAGTGTTATAAATACGGTGTTTTACTGATTTTTGATGAGGTGATTTCCGGTTTTAGAGTCGGATTTGAAGGGGCTGCGGGGCATTACGGTATTCAGCCGGATATTTTGACTTATGGTAAAATAATCGGTGGCGGAATGCCCGTAGGTATGTATGGCGCAAGCAAAGAAATCATGGCGCACATCGCCCCGGAAGGTGCTGTCTATCAAGCCGGTACGCTTTCCGCCAATCCCGTAGCAATGGCAGCCGGATACGCCGCCATGCAGCAATTGCTCGAAGCAAACTTTTACGAGAATTTACAAGCAAAAACCACCTATTTCACCAATAAAATACAAAGCTACGCCAACGAAAAAGGCTACGAAATGACCCTCCCAAATATCGGCTCTATCTTCTGGGTCGCCTTCACCAAAGAACGCATCACCCGTGCCGACCAAATTCAAGCGGAAAGCATGGAAAAATTCAAAATTCTGCATCACGAACTCCTGCAACGTGGCGTTTATCTTGGTCCTTCGGGTTATGAAGTGGGCTTTGTTTCGGCAGCACATACGGAGGCGGATTTGGACGAAGCGGCAGGGAAAATGTGTGAGAGTTTGGATGTGGTGTTTTCGTAACACGGACATTCTTGTCCGTGCCGCACATTGCGCGAAAAATGCATATTTTTATCTAAAATCACAAAATGAAATATTACCTCATTCTTTCAAGTTGTTTTATCGTCTTGATAGCTGCTTGCAGCATTTTGCATCCGAAAGACCATAATGAATCTCTTTTGAAAGTTAGCCCTCCCGGTACAGTTCAGATAGGCGAAAATTTATTTGCTGATGAACAGGAAATTGCTACGATTGATTATAGAGAATTTATGTGGTGGACAGGCAGGGTATTCGGTATTGATTCAGAAGAATATAAAACCATTTTGCCGGATACTACTGTATGGTTCAATCAGAAATATAAAAACCTTTTATACGAAACTTATATGAATCACCCGTCGTACAACAATTATCCGGTGGTTGGTATATCTTTAGAACAGGCAAAAAAATACACAAAATGGCGCACTGATAGAGTAGCCGAAATGCTATTGGTTCGGAGAAAATTAATTCCTGCTAATCCCCATCAAAATCCTGAGAATTATTTTACCATTGAGGGATATGCAAACGGTACGTATGAGGGTATTCACAAAAGAGAAGATATTTTAACCGCTATATACAGAATACCAAACACAGAAGAGTGGGAATATTTTGTAAGGGGTAATTCTAATTTCAGATATGGTATAGATAGCTTGTCAAGACAGAACAAAAAAGTGCAAAAAAATTATGGCGGATATTTGTTTTGCACCAATGATTACATCAACTCCACCGATAATCACTGGTATAATGAGGAATCAGATGAAATGCAAATTCAGCAATTAACTGTACCATGTCGTGCATTTGCTAAAAATATCTTTGGAATCGCCGACATCATCGGCAATGTATCTGAAATGGTTTTAGAAGAAGGAGTCGCTAAAGGTGGCAGTTGGCGTGACTCTATTCAATATATTGAAATTTCTAAAAACTTTATTTTTGATAAACCCAATGAATACACAGGATTTCGTAATATCAGTAGTTGGGAATGGATAAAAATAGAGTGAATACGGATAAAAAAACAGTTCCTTGCATAATTTAAATATAAAACCTATTTTTATCCTGCTATTTTTCTTCTCTAAATATTACACAGAAAAACAAAATATATGGAAACTCGCCATTTAATACTGATAGGAATGATGATTTCAACAATAAACCCGTTATATTCACAAGACCGCAGAGAAATCGGGAATTTGATTCTGGAAGGTATCCCCGAAATCCCCGAAGCAATCAAAATCCAAGTTCAGCAATACCAAAACACAAGAGCCGCATCTTTGGAAGATTGGCTACCCAATGACGAAGGTATTCTCATCTCCACGCGATTCGGAAATACCAACCAACTACATACCGTCAGCAGTCCGGGAGCTTCGCGCAATCAAATTACATTTTTCAACGAACCCGTCACCAACGGCACCTTCTGCCCTTCTCCCGATTACGATGGTTTTCTTTTCACAAAAGACATTGGTGGTAACGAATTTGCACAGATATACTGGTACGATATGAATACCGGCAAATCTGAACTTTTAAGCGATGGCAGTTCGGTAAATTTTGGCATTTCATGGGCAAATAAAGGCAATAAATTCGCTTTTACATCCACACGAAGAAACACCATAGACTTCGATATTTACGTCTCTGATATGGCTGCTCCAAAAAAAGCCGCCCTTAAAATAGACCGTGGGGGTGGCTATTGGATGGTCAATGATTGGTCGCCGGATGACAGTAAATTGATTGTTCTGCAATACCTCTCCAGCACAAATTCCAATTCATTTATTCTGGATGTCAACACCAATAAATTGACACAAATGAACGCAGAGGGCGAGGAAGCGGTGTTCATTCCCTTGGTGTGGGACAAGACAGGAAAGCATATCTACGTCACGACGGATGAGGCAACAGAGTTCAAAACTTTGGCGAAATATGATGTCGAAAAAGGAAAGTTGACCTACCTGACCGATGATATTCTCTGGGATGTAGAAAACTTGGTCACCAATAAAGATAAGACTAAAGCGGCTTTTACCGTCAATGAAAATGGCTTTAGTCAACTGTACATCTTGGACTTGACATCCGATAAATATTCAAAAGTTCCCAACCTTCCTATCGGACAAATATATGCCTTGAATTTTCATCCGACCAAAGATAAATTGGGCATGGTACTCAACACCACCCAGACCCCCGGAGATGTGTATTCGATAGACCTCAGCACCATGCAAAGCAAGCGATGGACGACCAGCGAAGTCGGCGGATTGAACACCGAAACATTCCCCAAACCCAAATTAATCATGTACGAAACCTTCGATGAAGTCAAGGGAAAAAAACGAACAATACCCGCCTTTGTTTATAAGCCGCAAACCGACGAAAAAAATCTCCCCGTGATGATTTCTATTCACGGCGGACCGGAAGGACAGCACATTCCCTATTTTTCTTCTTTTTATGCTTTTCTGGCGAATGAAATGGGCATTGCCGTCATCGCGCCCAATGTACGCGGGTCGGCAGGTTATGGCAAAAATTACCTCAAATTGGACAATGAATACAATCGCGAAAATTCGGTCAAAGACATTGGCAAACTCATAGAATGGATTGAAAAAAATCCTGATTTTGATGAAAATCGGATTGCCGTATTTGGCGGTTCTTATGGCGGTTATATGGTGCTGTCTTCCATGTTCAATTATAATGAAAAATTAAAATGCGGTATCGACATCGTAGGTATTAGCAACTTTGTCACCTTCCTCGAAAACACAGAAGAATACAGACGCGACCTACGAAGAGCCGAGTATGGCGATGAAAGAGACCCCAAAATGCGAAAATTTCTCGAATCCATCTCCCCCACCAATCACACCAAAGAGATAAACAAACCCTTATTCGTCATTCAAGGTGCCAACGACCCGCGCGTTCCCGCTTCCGAATCCGAACAAATGGTACAATCCATCAGAAAAAACGGTGGAATTGTATGGTATATGCTTGCAAAAGATGAAGGACACGGATTTAGAAAAAAAGAAAATCGCGATAGAATGAACGAGGCAATTGCGCTGTTTTTGAAGGAGAATTTGTTGAAATAGACGTTAGTTCATAGTTGTCAGTTCATAGTTCATAGTTTGGCTATCTGTCTGACTTTGTTTAAGCGAATACTCGTCAGACGAATCCTTTTATTCCATGCGAATATTTGATGAGACAAGTCACCACATTTCACAAAAACCTTCGTCAGACCATAGTTAATTAAATTTCTTTGTGTTTAATGTGTTGAATGTAAAATGAATAATTGCAAATTCGCAGAGAATAATTTATTATTTTTAATTTTTATAAATCATTAAAAACAAATAAAATACAAATTATTATTTTAAATTAATTATCAATTCTACATTCTCAATTATCAATTTGGCGAAGACATTGTAATTTACGGTGTAATAAATTTGTTTCACGCTAAACCGCGGTCTGCGGACTGACCGACTGCGGACAATATTTTCAATATGAAAAAAATGACGCGCCGAACAGCCTGCAAAATCCTAAGTCTCGGCACACCCTGTTTATTGCTCCATCCATTTTCCATTTTAGAAACGCAGACCATGAATCAGCGAGTAATTCCATCCACACAAGAAAAAATTCCGGTTGTAGGATTAGGCACATGGCAAACATTCGACGTAGGTGATTCGCAGGAAGCAAGAGAACAACTAAAAGAAGTATTAAAAATCCTGATAGCACAAGGTGGCTCTGTCATTGATTCCTCTCCCATGTATGGTTCTTCCGAAAAAGTCGTAGGCGACCTCACCAATGAATTAGGCATTAAGCCAAAGATATTTGAAGCCACAAAAGTCTGGACTTCGGGCGAACAAGCGGGTATCCGACAAATGAAAACTTCCATGAACTTAATGCAGGCAACGCCAATGGATTTGATGCAAATTCACAATTTGCTAGATTGGAAGACGCATATAAAAACCCTAAAAAAATGGAAAGAAGAAGGTAAAATACGCTATATTGGCATCACACATTATCATCAAGGTGCTTACGCTGAGATAGAAAAGGTCTTGCAAAGTGAACAACTCGATTTTCTTCAAATCAACTATAATTTACTGGATAGAGAAGCAGAGGAAAGAATACTTCCTTTGGCAAAAGACAAAGGGATTGCCGTTTTAATCAACAGACCTTATCAGGGCGGCTCACTTTTCCGATTGACCAAAAATAAAACCTTCCCGACATGGGCAGAAGAATTTGACGCAAAGACTTGGGGACAATTATTCCTCAAATTTATCCTTGCCAATCCTGCCGTTACCTGCGTGATACCGGGTACATCAAAAGCCAAACACATGAGAGATAATACCCAAGCAGGCTTCGGACAATTACCAACTGATGAACACAAAAGAAAAATGATTGATTTGATTACTTCCTAACGATAAGTGAAAGTAAGAAAATAAGTAAGTGGTTGGACTGAACTAAGCGACACTTTTAATTTTCATAATTCATTGAAAATGAATTATTTATATGAACTTAACTTGTACTTACCATACTACTATACATGAGGTAAAAAATCAAAAAGCAACCGTCATACTGAATTTATTTCAGCATCTTCCGAACGATAGAAAACCAATGCCGCACAAAACATCTAACTTTTTGAATATGAATAAAATACAAAATTGCAACTCACATTTAACATCGTGCTTGTGGCTCGGGAGATTCTGAAATAAATTC
>CALHBW010000461.1 GCA_937930625.1 uncultured Saprospiraceae bacterium
TAATTGATTTTAAATAGATAACAAAGAAATCTTGTCGTCTGACATTTTGAAAATGTCCGACGACTTACGCTCATCCTCCAATTTCAATGCAAGACGATTTACAAAATCGTTTTACGTTCCACTAAATTCCTAGATGAGCCAAAAATATTTCGCATCTTGGACTAATTTATTCTCACTTCTTCACTAATGAGTTATCTTCGTAGCATCAAGGGGCAATTGATTCAACTCCTTTCGCAAAAACCAAAAAGTAATCACCGCCGCGCCCACATCCGCAATCGGAAATGCAAACCAAACACCATTCAAACCAAACATATTGGGCAAAATAAAAAGCAAGGGAATCAAGAAAAACCCTTGCTTGGTAAGTGTCAATAATAGAGCAGGCATAGCTTTTCCAATCGCTTGAAAATACGCGCTGCCCAGCAAGTTGATGGCAATCAGCGGCGTAGCCAAAAACACAAGGCGCAAACCGATCGTTGCTTGTTCGATGAGGGTGGCATCTGTGGTAAAAAAGCCCGCGATTTGTGGGGCGAAAATCATGATTCCGGCGAAAATTCCGATAGCGATAAAGGTGGCTGTTTTGATGGATAAGGTGACTAATTGATTGACTCTCGTAAATAGTTTCGCCCCGTAATTGAAGCCCAAAATGGGAACAAATCCCTGTGCAATTCCCAAGACGGGGAAGACCGCAAACATCCCCATCCGGTTAATGATGCCGTAAGTTGAAACCGCCATTTCGCCGCCTTGCAGAAACAAACTATTATTCAAAACAATAGCCAAAAGACTCACCACACCCTGTCGGGCAAAAGTGACAGAACCAATCGCCCCAATCTCTTTGATGATAGGGGTTTTGGGGCGAATATAGTTTAAATTTAGTTTCAATTCAGAGCCGCCTCTCATAAAAAACCAAGTCGCATAAGTGGCACTTGCTATGTAGGAAATGGTCGTTGCCCACGCCGCTCCTTTGATGCCCATATCAAAACCAATAATCAAAATCGGGTCTAAAACAAGGTTGGCAACAGCCGGGATGAGTATAATCAACATTGCCATTTTTGGATAGCCCTCGGCGCGAATGACATTATTGCTCATCATCGACCAAGCCAGAAAAGGAATGCCGTATAAAATGATTTCAAAATATTCGCCGGAAGGGTTCAGTAGGTCGCCTTTGCCGCCAAAGATATTCAAAATAGCATTTTTGAATACAAAACCCAACAACACAAAACTAACAGACAAAACCAAAGTCAGAAGGACTTGATTACCAAAGGTTTGATATGCTTTTTCGTCATTTTCTTCGCCAAAGGCACGCGAGATAATCGACGCGCCGCCCACACCAATTGCCATTCCGATACTGGCGATAAGAAAAGTAATCGGCATCACCACCGCCACCGCACCAATCCCCAATGTACCGACCCAACGACCAACAAATATGGTATCGACAATGCCATATATCGACATCACCAATATGCCGATAGACGCCGGAATCGCCTGCCCTCGCAACAGCTTTCCCAGCTTTTCTGTACCAAAATGATTGTTCGTATTCATTCCTATATTTTAGGGGCGCAAGATAGGTAAATTGTGGTCTTAACCCAAGTTGAATATGTAGTCCCCAAAAGTGAATATTACACACTGATTGTTTCAAAATTTCGTATTTTATAGTATAAAAGTTGTCAGACGAATCCTTTGCTTAAAGTGAATATGGTATCAAATAACCGAAGCATTCTATAACAACATTCGTCTGACAACTACAGCTTGCAAAAAACTTGGGGACTACATATTCAACTTGGGTTAAAATGCCGAATCTTGGGCAATAAACCGCACATAATTCCAACCCGCGTCTTTTTCGGTACCATAAATTTTATAGGCTAAGGATTCGGAGGCTTCATCGCCGTAGAAGAAATTGAATATGAGATTATATTCGTCTGAATCAGCATTTTGTATGTAGTATTTTTTTATTTCGGAAAAATTATCTTCGCTAATTTGAAATGTATTATTTGAATGAATTTGAACGTAAATTTCCTGTTGAATGTGGTCTTTTAGAGTTGTGGGTTTGCCTTTCTCTATCACATGTAATGTGCGGTAGGCGTATTCGCGTGTCCGTTGAATGATTAATTGCTTAGTGTAGGTTTCGCTCGTCCAAAAATAGGGCGCACAGAAATTTCTTTTGACGAATGCCTGAATCTCAAATTTGCTCGAAAAATCCGTCGTGTAGCGGTCTGTCCATGCACCGCCTATATCGTCTGCGAGATTGAGGACGACTTGTATGCTTTGGTCTTTTTTTGAGTTAATATTTGTATTGATATTTTCTAATTCTTCTTGAATAATTTGTTCTGCATCAAAGTCTTGCAATTCATTTATTTTCGATAAAATATGGTCTGCTCCCATTGGATTATAACCCGCTATCGGCAGTATCATATCCGTTTTTTGTTTGCCTTGCAGCATCAATAAATACGCCTCAAATCGCTCGCGGGTGCGCGGGAGTTGGTAGAGGGTTTGCATTTTTTGGAGGATTGGGTGGAGAGTGAAAGTCATTTCTTATTAAACTGATTCGTTTTTATGTATTTGAAAATATTCAACTCGTTCAATTCATTTCTTGCAATTTCTAATAATTCTTCATTTGTTTTTGGTGACCATTTTTTTCGTTCCGCGCGTTTCAGGTTCAAATGCTTTTCATATTCATATACATCAAAATATGTGTAAACCTTATGCATTTTATTTTTTCGTTTGAAATAAACAATCCTAACTGACTCTCTGGTTTCTATGTGTTTATAAATCCGAAAAGTATCAATAGAGTAGTTTATCACATCACCATCAGGTGGAAGCATCTCCCACTTTACAAATAAGCTATTTTCTAATTCACTGAATTCCTCTTTTAATTGTTTTTCGCTGAAATAACGATTATACAAGTCAATCATTCTTCGGGTCATTAAGGTATCTTCGGGTTTATACTCACTTAAAACCAATGTAAAAGTCTCATCAATACTTTTTTCAAACTCGCCGATTTTTTCATATACTTCTGATCTAAACAATGCCTTTTTACGCGCATACCACTTGGCACAACCATGACAATTTATTCTCGGAATAAAATTATAAACAGAATCTGTCAATGCCATATAATTGAGAGACTTCTCATACCTTTCGGCAGCAAATTCTATTTCAGCCAGCCTCATTAAAGCTCTGTATTTTACAGTTTTTTCCGGTTCTCCTATAAACCATGAATAATGCTGTCCCTGGTCATTTTCTCCCCAAAAATCATGGCATTCTGAATGAATTATGTAATCCACATCAGGATTGTAAAAACGTTTTGATTCGAGTATATTCTTGCTTATTAAAATCGCATTATCTACATCACCAAGTCGAACAAGACAATCCGCTTGTTTATTTAAAATTGCATTAAAAAATATTTCATCTTTTAAGTTCTCTTTATGCTTTTCAATAAAATCATTAGCAAGTGACCATTCTTCATGCCCCACATAATGTGTAATTTGCTCAAGTATTGAACAGAAATTAGATTGTGCCAGTAAATTAATTGGCAAAAAAAGTAAGCTAAGGATTAGGTATTTTTTCATTTTTAGTTATTTGATTTAAACGGATTTAACATCAAATATAATCCACATTAAAATGAAATCCAAATTCCCCTTACTCACAAAAAATCCAATCTTAGCAATCTTAAAATTATTTAGTACCTTTGCGCCGAATTTTTCAATAATTTTATCAAAACAAAATAAACACGTCCATACATGCACTAACCACCAACTATGGACTATTAATATTGACTAACAAATGGCAAGTACCGCAGATATACGCAACGGATTGTGTTTCGAGTACAGCAACGACATCTACTCTGTCGTTGAATTTCAACACGTTAAGCCCGGCAAAGGACCGGCTTTTGTACGCACCAAAATGAAAAGCCTCACCAATGGAAAAGTCATTGACAACACCTTTCCATCAGGTCACAAAATCAATGTTGTGCGTGTAGAACGCCGCACCTATCAATACCTGTACAACGACGATTCGGGCTATCATTTTATGGATGGTGAAACCTATGAACAAATCAGCATCCAAGAAAAAATGATAGACAATGCCGATTTGTTGAAAGAAGGCTCGAATGTAGAAATTCTATTTCATGCCGAAAAAGAAATTCCATTGACACTTGATATGCCCCAATACATCACACTTACCATCACCTATACCGAACCCGGCGAACGTGGTAACACCTCATCTTCCAACGTCACCAAACCTGCTACTGTAGAGACAGGCGCAGAAATAAAAGTCCCTTTATTCATCAATGAAGGCGACCTTATAAAAATCGACACACGCACCAAATCCTACATGGAAAGGGTTAAGAAGTAATTAAGTTTAAGTTCAAGTTTAAGTCTAAGTTTAAATTTTGAGTTGATTTTGCCGTAGGCAAAAAAGATTTTAAACTTAAACTTATGCTTAAACTTAAACTTCAATCACGCACTATGGAATTCAAGCAAATCAAAGAGCTCGTAAAACTGATACATGAGACGAATCT
>CALHBW010000462.1 GCA_937930625.1 uncultured Saprospiraceae bacterium
CACTTTTAGAGAGCGGAAAAGCAGTAGGAAAAGTTGTGATTGAGAATTGATGGCTTTGATTCAATTTCATACGCGCTGATATTTATATTAATATTTTACATATTTAATTTCGACTTTTCCCGATAAAATATAAATTTAAAAGCAACCGCCATTCCGCAACTCCATGTAGAATGACGGTTTTTTTGTAGAGAATTTGCACGCTCGCTTATTGTGATTTTCAGTTTTTTATAGTAATTTTAGACATTTGAATGGAAGATGTATGTGATATGAGGATTTTCAGTAAAACAACATTTATTAAAAAATAGAGTCCTATGAAAAATTTATTCTCTTTTCAAAAAGCACTGCTTTTCACGCTTTTCATTTCATTGATTTCTTGTCAATCTAATATTCAACAAAAAGAAAAACCTCAACATCCATCCGGAGCAGCGCATTCTCTTGATCATTTTACACAATTGCGAACGTATCCTGACGGCAAATTGCATCGTAAAAAATATGAAGAGGCTTTTCAACAAAAGCAAATAGCAACACTTACCAAAAATGGGTTCAATTCTGAATTTGAATCATTAGGACCAAAAAACATTGGCGGTCGAACACTTTGTATGGCTTTTGACCCTTCAAACCCCCTAACCGTTTATGTAGGTGCAGCTAGTGGTGGTTTATGGAAATCAACCTCTGCCGGGATTGGTGTAAATGCTTGGGAACCTATCAGAACTAACTTCCCCATCTTAGGGGTCGCTGCTATTGCGATAGCCCCGGACAATCCGGATATGATCTATATCGGAACCGGCGAAGTATATAATTTTATTGATGCTTCTATTGGCAATATCAATCGGTTGACCAGAGGTACCTATGGCATTGGTATCCTTAAATCAGAAGATGGCGGTGCTACTTGGTCGAAATCTTTGGATTGGGACTTGGATGATTTTACCGGTGTTCAGGATTTAGTGATAGATCCGACGAACCCTTCCACTATTTTTGCGGCAACTACCCAAGGGCTTTATCGTAGCCAAGATGCGGGTAATAATTGGGATCTGGTCAATGAAGTAGCCATGGCAATAAACATTGAAATCAATCCCCAAAACCCCAATATCATTTTTGTCACGCATGGTGGCTTCAATGCTCCCGACGTTGGTATTTACCGATCTACTGATGGCGGAGATACTTTTTTAAAACTCACCAATGGCTTACCAACAACTTGGGATGGAAAAGCTTTAATCAGTATTAGCCGGACCAGTCCAAACCAAATCTATGCCTCCATTGCCAACGCTTTTAATAGCATTGGTTTATTCAAATCATTGAATGATGGAGACACTTGGGAAGTCATTAACAGTCAGAATATTGCAACCTATCAAGGTTGGTATTCACATGATATAGAGGTCGATCCAAACAATTCTGACAATATGATTTACTGTGGTGTCGAGCTTTATCGCTCCGGCAATGCCGGAGTCAGTTTTATTCAAGAAGGTTATTGGAATCAATGGGAATTTGGACAAGTGCCTGTAGGCGGTCCGGAAGGTCCGCCAACTTATGTACATGCAGACATACATCAGGTAAAGTACCACCCTGCTGTTCCCAATTTAGTCTTTGCCATGACGGATGGAGGCATCTTTGCATCAAGCAATGGCGGGCAGGATTGGGAAG
Source organism: uncultured Saprospiraceae bacterium (assembly GCA_937930625.1). GTDB lineage: Bacteria > Bacteroidota > Bacteroidia > Chitinophagales > Saprospiraceae > JAHDEO01. The sequence continues at coordinate 1,642 of CALHBW010000462.1, forward strand.
GTCGAAATGGAGGATATCAGACCCAACAATTTTATGCTAACTTTTCCAACTCAAGCACTGATTCCTTATTTGCCATCGGTGGAATGCAGGATAATGCGACCGCTATTTATACCGGAAGTGATGCCTGGACACGCGTGATTGGTGGCGATGGAATGTGTACTGCCATCAATCAAACGAATGATCAATTGGTGTACGCATCATACCAGCGGCTGGGCATGTTAAAGTCAACAAACAGAGGAGCATCCTTCTCTTTTAATGCACCTAATCAAAGTGAAAATCCAATTTTCAATGCACCCTTTGTTTTGGCACCTTCCAATCAATCCACTATGTATGCCGGCTCTCAAAAAATTCATATATCAACTGATGGCGGTGACAGTTGGACCACACCAAATAATAATGTTTCAGGCAATAACGGTCTGCTGACGATTGCTGTCTCTCCAACGAATGAAGACTTACTTTTTGCGAGTACCACGGATGCTTTTTTAACCAACCCACCTACTGTTGTTAAATCTGTCGATGGTGGCAATAGCTGGACAACTATCACCGGGCTTCCCGATAGAAATGCCGCTGATATTGCTTTCGACCCTATTGATGACCAAATCGTGTATATTGTCTTCTCCGGTTTTAATACAAACCACGTTTACAAATCAACAGATGGAGGACTATCTTGGTTGGCTATGGATAACGACCTTCCTGACGTACCTACAAATACCATCGTGATTGACCCGATGGATCCTAATATCATCTATGTTGGAAACGATCTTGGCGTATATGCTTCGACCGACGGCGGAGATACCTGGGAAGTGTTTTCCAATGGTTTGCCTGATGCTGTATTGGTCATGCACCTTAGTATTTCTCCTTCCAACCGAAAGCTTCGGGTCGCCACTCATGGATACGGTATATATCAAGGCGACTTAATTGAACCCACTTTTGTTGCTATTAATAGTTTGGAAAATAGTGGTTTGGAAAATGTGAACGTATTTCCAAACCCGGTAGTGGATCAATCAAATATTAATTTCTTCCTAACACAAAAAATGGAGCTAACACTTTCTTTATTTAGCGTCGATGGTAAAATCAATAAAACGCTTTTTAGTGGCATCAAACAAAGCGGTGAACAACATTTCAATTTTAATTGGCAAACACTTCCTGCCGGAATTTATTTTTATGAATTAAATGCTAAAAGTATAAACGGGAAGAAAAAGTATGCTAAACGCTTTTCATTTGTTAGGTCGTAAGAGCAAGCTTTTTATAGTAATTTTTATTCTACTGAACAACAATTTTATTTAAACTGTATTTAACTGATTGTTAATTTTTTGGCTCATGTAGGAAATCAGGTGGGATGTGAAGCAAGCCCGAATCCTATAAGGTTTTCGAAAACCTTATAAGATTGACTACCAAGACTTTACCTTAAATTTAAAGACACATTTCATACTACTATACATGAGGTAAAAAATCAAAAAGCAACCGTCATACTGAATTTATTTCAGTATCTCCCAAACGACGGAGAACCCATGCTGTACAAAACGTATAACTTGTTGTTTTTGAGTGAAATATATTTTTTTAGTTCACATTCAACATCGTGCTTGTGGCTTGGGAGATTCTGAAATAAATTCAGAATGACGTACTGGTTTTAGGTTCATGTATAGAGTAGTATGTAACTTGATTTTCACATTCCCCTAAGCCCCCTCCTTCTCAGGAATGATTGGTTCTATTTGACAAATTATTTCAATGAAAATAAAAATGAAAACACCAAATATTCAAAGTTGACAATAGGCGTTTTTTCATTTTCATTTATTAGAACCAATCACCCCTGCCTCCTTCTCCGCAACTTCCTCCTGCTTCGGACCTTCATAAAACTCCGCATGTAATTTTTTCAAGCGATTTTCTATTTGTTTGAGTGAGAGGTTAGAAGAAATTTTCCCATTACGCGCCGTAGAAAACTTACCGGTTTCTTCCGAAACGATAAGTGCCATCACCTCCGTTGTCTCCGTCACACCGACGGCAGCGCGGTGGCGCAAGCCCAACCAATCCGGCAAATTCGGATTGTCTGATACAGGCAAAATACAGCTCGCAGCATGTATTTTATTACGATTAATAACGACGGCTCCATCGTGTAGCGGACTTTCTTTATTAAAGATGCTTTCGAGGAGTTGGGAAGAAATATCGGCGTTCATGGGTACGCCTGAATTGGCAAAACTTTCCACATTCGCATCGCGCGAAAAAATGATAAGTGCGCCGGTTTTGTCTTGTGCAAATCGCTGTATCGCACGAAGAATGCTTTGAATATTAGCATCATTATCTTCTACCTCCCAATCCCGACCAATGAGTCGGCGGATAAAATTCTCACGCCCTGCCAACGTACCACGCCCCACGACTATCAAAAATCGCCGTGCTTCGGGCTGAAAAACTATCAACAAAGCAATCAAACCCAAACTCACAAAACCACCCAATATCGTGGACAACATCCCCATCTGAAGATACTCCACCAGATTCGACGCAATAAACAAAAACGCCAAACCCACCACAATATTAAATGCCAAACTCCCTCGTAGCAATTTGTATATCTGATATATCAAAAAACCGACAATCAGAATATCCAAAATATCCCAAAAGGTCACATCAAGGAAGCCTATCTTGAAGAGAAGGGTGTGGTTTATTGGGTTTATTGGGTTGATTGAGTTGATTGGGTTGAGTAGGTTTATTGGGTTGATTGAGTTTACTAAGTTCGCAAGGACAAACTCTACAAACTCTATAAACTTAGTAAACCCAATAAACTTAATAAACTCCATAAACCTAATAAACTAATAAACTCAATAAACCCAATCAACTCAATAAACCAATCAACCAATCAACTAATACTCCACGCCCAAATTGTAGAACATAAAACTCAAAATATCAGCACGTTCTGCAATTCGTTGTTCGGTGGATTTGCCTGCGCCGTGTCCTGCATTGACGTCGATACGAATGAGGACTGGATTTTCGCCTTGATGTCCGTCTTGTAGTGCTGCCGCAAATTTGAATGAATGTGCGGGTACAACGCGGTCATCGTGGTCGGCTGTCGTGACCATCGTGGCAGGATATGCCGTACCGGGCTTGATATTGTGAACGGGCGAGTAGCCCAATAAGTTGCGAAACTGTTCCTCGCTTTCTTCGCTTGTGCCGTAGTCGCCAGCCCAAAATTTACCGATTGTAAATTTGTGATAACGCAACATATCCATCACGCCCACCGCAGGAAGTGCGACCTTGAACAGGTCGGGACGTTGGGTCATACACGCACCTACGAGCAAGCCGCCATTTGAGCGACCTTCAATCGCGATTTTTTCTTTTGAGGTATAATCATTATCAATCAAATACTCTGCCGCAGAGATAAAATCGTCGAATACATTTTGCTTATCGAGTTTGGTGCCGGCTTCGTGCCATTTTTTGCCGTACTCTCCCCCACCCCGAATATTCGCGACGGCATATATACCACCGTTTTCATACAAAATAATATTAGCAATCGAAAAACTCGGTAAAATACTAATATCAAAACCACCGTAACCATAGAGCAAAGTCGGATTATTGCCATCCATCGTTATACCTTTTTTGTGGGTGATAAACATTGGAACTTTGGTGCCGTCTTTGCTTTTGTAAAATACTTGTTTGGTGACGTAATCATCCGAATTAAAATCCAAATTAGAGGCTTTGAATACCTCTGATTTACCCGTCGAAATATCGTATTTATACTTGGCACTCGGCTGTGTAAATGACGTAAAAGCATAGAAGGCAATATTGTCCTCACGCTTCCCGGAAAAGCCGCTGACCGTACCGATACCCGGCAATTCCAAATCGCCTTCGTATGTTCCATCTTCTGAAAAAATCTTTACTAAACTATTGGCATCTTTGATATATCTCGCCAACATTTTGCCTCCGACCAAACTAACACTTTGCAGTTTTTTCTTGTCTTCAGGAATGAGTTCTTTCCAATTTTTCTCGCTTGGATTATTGGTATCAATCAACAATACGCGCATATTCGGCGCATTATGATTGGTCATGACGACGAGTTGGTCATCAAAATTATCCAAGACCCAAAAATCGTGGTCGAAAGCCTCTACGATAGGCATAAATTCCTTATCGCCTTTTTTTGTATCTCTGAAAGATAGCGTATTGCCACTCGTTGATTCGGAAGCATACAGCATTACAAAACGCTCATCATCAGTCGTATTGATATTAAAATTGCGTTCGGGATTCGCTTGGTCTTTGTGAATCAATTTATCTTCTGTCTGTGTCGTACCTACTTTGTGATAATAGACTTTATGGCTGTCCGTTTTGTCAGAAAGTGCGCCACCCTCTTCCGGCTCATCGTAGCGACTATAGAAGAAACCATCGCCTTGCCACGCCATACTCGAAAACTTAATCCACTCTAATTTATCCTTCAAAATTTCGCCTGTTTTCAGGTCTTTTACCATTGCTGTGCGCCAATCCGAGCCGCCTTCCGAAATGCTGTACGCCATGTAACGACCATCCTTAGAAAAGGTGTAGCCCGCCAATGAAGTTGTTCCATCTTCTGAGAAAGTGTTCGGGTCAAGTAAGACCTTTGGTTCAGTCTCCAAATCATCTTGTACGTACAGAACGCTGTGATTTTGCAAGCCATTATTTTTGAAAAAATAGTACTTGTCGCTTTCTTTAAATGGCGTTGAAAATTTTTCGTAATTCCAAATTTCCGTAAGGCGTTTTTTGACCGCATCACGATATGGTATTTTGTCGAGATAAGCGAATGATACCTCGTTTTGGCGGCGTACCCAGTCTTTGGTTTCGTCGCTGTTGTCATCTTCGAGCCAACGATATGGGTCGGCTACCGTAGTACCGAAATATTCATCGGTGACATCTCCTTTTGCAGTCTCAGGATATTCAAGCATGGTAGTTACTTCTTGTGTTTGCACATTATCAACTTTTACAGGGTCTTTTTGTACGATTCTGGTACAGGCAAAAATTAAAATTGATAGCAGCGCAAGTGGAAATAGTTTTTTCATAACAACTTTTTGATTTTTGATTGAGTGATTTTTGATTTTTGATTAATTCGCTACGCGAATGTTCTTTTTGGAATTTTGCGTAGCAAAATTTAATCAAAAATCGAAAATCAAAAATCACTCAATCCCATGATGGCATTTTTCATATTTATATAATTTTTTTCGGATAATTCAACGAGCGGCAAGCGCACTTCTTTCGAGCAAATATTTTGCAATGCTAATGCTGCTTTTACACCCGCAGGATTTCCTTCTACAAATAGTAAATCCATTATTTTCAATAAATCAAAATGTAATTTGGAAGCTGCTTTGAAATTCCCGGTCAAACCATGTCGCACCATCTCGGAGAATCGTTTTGGGAAGGCATTTGCGACAACCGAAATTACACCATCTATACCAAAAGAAAGCATTGGTAAAGTAATCGCATCATCGCCGGAAAGTACGAGGAAATTATCGGGTTTACCTTTGACGATATTCATACATTGAACAAGGTCGCCGGAGGCTTCTTTTACGGCAATGAATTTTTCGCTTGCATGTGCAAGGCGCAAAGTCGTCTCGGCGGTAATATTGGAACCGGTACGTGAAGGAACATTATAAATGATAATCGGACGCGGCGCAACTTCTGCCAATGCCATATAATGCCGATAAATACCTTCTTGTGTAGGTTTGTTGTAGTATGGACTGACGGACAAAATCGCATCCACTCCCTCGAAATGAAATGCTTTTATTTTCTCAATAGTCGCTTGTGTATTATTTCCGCCAAAACCCGCGACCAATAGTACGCGTCCTGCAATTGTTTTAGTTGTAAACTCAAGAATCTCAAGGGATTCAGTGGGTGTCAAGGTAGCAGATTCACCGGTAGTGCCGAGCGAAACGAGGTATTCTACACCGCCCTCAATGCAATGTTCAATCACACGCTCCAAGCCCTCAAAATCAACTACTCCATTTGCAAAAGGCGTCACTAATGCAACGCCTGTACCTCTAAATTTATTCATAGTGTCGAGTTGCGGGTTGCGGGTTACGGGTTACGGGTTGGTTCGCAATGAAATAATCCGTAACTCGTAACCAGCAACTCGTTTACTTCTCATTTACTCGTTTTAGGAAAGCTTCTATTTGGTCTGCGAACCCTTTGAGGTCGTAGTCGTCGGCTATGTCAATCATCAAATCATAACAATGTTCGCGCTCAGGGCGGTATCTGCCTACACGGATGTGCGCCTGCGATAGTGCCGCAACATATTCCAAAGGCGGACAAGGCACAAGATGCAATCCTATGAGAATATCAAAGCGTTTGTCTGTAAATTCGCGAACGACTTGGCTTTTCGGATGCCAATGCCACGTCAAATCTTTATTATTGAAGTATTTGAAAATGACGTTTTGGTGGTCTTTTTTGTCATTAAAATAACCCAAAATCGAAACCCGTTTATCTTTGGCAATCAAGGACTCGCGGTATTCATTGATGAATACACGGCTCGTCGGATGAGTGGCATCAAAGAGAATCCCGATAGAATCCGCCTGCTGAAAATTCATGGGTTTGTTCTGTCGTCTGCTCATAGCATCCGCCAGTTTCTTTTTCAGATAGTGGTCATAAATTTTATATCGAATGTCATTGACCTGTTGGAGCATCTTACTCTTACGGTGAACGGTCGATGGTGGACGGGATTCTGCCATTCACTTGACCGTTTATTGTTATTAATATTTGAAATGAGTAAATGAGAAGATGAATAAATGAGTAAATGGTTTGAATGAGTGAATGAATTTTGAATGAATGAATCACATTTTGTTTTTATTTTATAATTCATTCATTCTTTCATTCAAAATTCATTCATTGGCATTTACTCATCTAGTCATTTACTCATTTATTCATTCATTCATTAGAATTTCACTCTGTTAATTCTGCTACACTAAACTCTCCCATTTTGCCGAATTTCTCGATACGTTGCTCAATTCGTTCGTCACAATCCATATCCATCAATTCGGCAACTTCTTTTTTAATACGCTTCTTTAAAATTTTTGTCATTTCTTCGGGAAAAGCATGTGCACCACCAAGTGGCTCTTTGATAATAGCATCAATCAAACCGAAGTCCAACATATGTTTTGGGGTGAGTTTGAGGGCTTCGGCTGCTTGTTCTTTGTAATCCCAACTACGCCACAAAATCGATGAGCAAGATTCGGGCGAAATGACGGAATACCATGTATTTTCCAACATCAAAATCCTATCACCTACCCCGATACCAAGTGCACCGCCTGATGCCCCTTCTCCTATCACCATGCAAACAATTGGTACGCGTAATTGACTCATTTCAAATAAATTACGCGCAATTGCTTCTGCCTGTCCGAGTTCTTCTCCTTCGATACCCGGATATGCTCCCGGCGTGTCGATGAGGCATACAACGGGATAGTTGAAGCGTTCAGCGAGTTTCATCAGGCGCAGGGCTTTTCGATACCCTTCAGGATTTGCCATACCGAAGTTGCGGTATTGACGCATCTTCGTATTGACGCCTTTTTGGTGTCCGATAAAGACGTAAGTTTGCCCTTCCATGCTACCTAAGCCGCCCACGATTGCCTTGTCGTCGCCATAGTGTCTGTCGCCATGTAGTTCGACAAATTTATGGCACATAGCCTCAATGTAAAACAACGAATATGGACGTTCGGGGTGGCGCGAAAGCTGTACCTTTTGCCAACCCGTCAGATTTTCATAAATCTCTTTGCGCTTCGCCTTTATCTTGTCTTCCAACTCCTTGATAGCCGTACTCATATTTGCATTGCCTTTATCTTGCAACTTTCGTGCGGCTTCCAATTCGTTGAAAAGCTCTTCGATTGGTTGTTCAAATTCCAAAAATACCATGATGTTTGCTTTGTGTGACGACAAATTTACTCAATGTTTTGGAAGGTGAGCGATTTTTAGAGATTTTTTTGTGCTGATGAGTTGACGGATTGTTGAGTTGGCGAGTTGGTGTGGTATCGAATTATAATGGAAAATTGCTATTTTATCATGTGGAACCGAGGATGTTTCAGCCAGTTTTCCATAAATTCTATGTCGCAAATGTTATATGCCCAAATGCTATTAACGGTTTCATATTCAATTGGATAAATTCTTCCATTTATTTCTCTGACAATCGCTTCATGATAAGCCTGAATATCTGACCATGCCGTTTTCTCCATAAATTTCCCTATTCCATCTTTTTTCATTTCTTTTGGTAGTAAATCATAGAAATAAATTGCGCCATCAAAATCAATAATTCCATTAAATTCTTTTGCAAAAAAATAGGTTAATTCTCCGAGTATTCGATGGTCAATTTCGCGATTGCACATAGCAAAAAAGCCCAAATCAAATTTAGGTGCGAAACCTGCAAATTCTTCTATTTGCATCAATTCAAATTCTTCATAATCATAATAATCGTTATTGATTTCATTAAAACTAACTCCAAAGGGTTGACCTTTTGCTTTTGATGTTCCGTTTATTTTGGACGTATCATTTACCCAAAAATCATTACCTTCTCTCGCGGATGAAATTTTGTCTAAGATATTATAAATCTGCCCTTTTTGAATTTCATCAAGAGTGGTTCGCAGTAATATGGAAGAAGTTGGTCCTGCCATTATGTTTTATTTTTCAGCATGATACAAATTCATCATCCATTCAAATTTCTCCGGCAATTTCTCGTCATTACGTTCATTTCGTTTCCAATTTTCTATAATTTTTGTTTCCAGCCATTCCCAACGTTGTCGAAGAATAGTCAGATTGGGAAATGATTTGGTTTCCATCATCAATCCCTTTCCATACAAGTACATGTACGCAAGAAAGGAACTGTGATACCGCCAATTTGTCTTGGTATGACTCGGACTGAAATCAAGGCTCGCGCAAAAGGTCAAAACATTCTGAAAGATAGCACCCAAGCGATTGAAAACGGGTTGTACGACAAATTCCTGTTCGTGACGTAGAAGCTGAGTATTCGCTGTCCAAATTTGTGAATGACCTGCGTCACCAAGTTGCTTTCCGGTTTCTAATAGCTCGAAAGCTTCCAACATATTTCCGTAGTGCGAATGTCCGGTCATCAATTCGCGAAGCAGTTCAATTCCATGTTCCTGATAGGCAAAATGCGTCCAAGCTATATCGTCAAAAATCCGATTGTTGAGATGTCGAATGAGGTTGAGGTCATTGGCGAGTCCGCGTGTGGAGCAGGAGGTTTTGATGTCGAGTAATTTGACTGGCTTTACCATGAAAGGCAGCAGTCCAAAGCCGACATGGTGCGAAGCAAAAGCCGCCATTCCTGCCCATTTAAATAATTGTCTATCCGACCAATACAATTTAGCATAAATAGAGGTAATCGCGTGGTTGCGCCGGATAACTTCCGACTCGGCAGGAAGCATTTTTTCGGTGTATGCTTTCCATTCCGCTATGCTTTTTATAGTTGATAGTTCATCGTTCATAGTTCCTATTTACCACAAAAGTTCGTATGAATTATTTGTTGAGCGTAAATGTGAATTAATGAGAAAATTGGTAATGCAAGAATGAAAGAAGAAAATAAATAATTTATTCGTTTTGCAACTCGTTCAATTGTCGGATAAAGTAGGCAGCACTTGGGCAGTCGGGGTGTTGGGCGGCGTTTTGAATAGAGAAGCCATTTCTCAACATTCTGCCACAAAGTAAGCGTTTACTGTTGACACCTCTGCCTGTTAATCTTATGCCCTCTTGCTTGATAAATTCAAATGGGTTGTCAATATCTTCAGGAAATTCGCAGGTATAATTTTGTTTGAAATAAGTTGACATAGCAATTGTATCTGCCAAAAACCAAGCCTCAACCGCCCTCACTGCAATGATGATAATGTATTCATCGGAAGTAGTGACTCTTTCCTTTGCAAATCTAATCGAAGGCATATCTTCCAAATCTGTGAGGATGATTATTCGGTTGGCACCTTGATTTTCAAGAATTTCAATTAAAGCAGGTAATCTTTCAGGAATTAGATTACCACTGCCTTCTGCGTCTATTACCTTTTCTACATAATCCAGATTCAGACTATTCAAAAATGTCCTAAACTGTTCAGATTCAAGAATTTTACGTTCGGTTTTTCCTTCGCCAATAAATCCTAATTTTACCATGGCAGCCCTCCTCCAATTGCATTACTCAACCACGCTTGATCCATTGTCAATCCACCACGTTTGAAATCATGAATTTGTTT
>CALHBW010000463.1 GCA_937930625.1 uncultured Saprospiraceae bacterium
GCCGCACAAAACATCTAACTTTTTGATTATGAATAAAATACAAAATTGCAACTCACATTTAACATCGTGCTTGTGGCTCGGGAGATTCTGAAATAAATTCAGAATGACGTACTGGTTTTAGGTTCATGTATAGTAGTATGCTGTCCGTTACTTCAGACGCAAACCAGTAGATGAATAAATGAGTAAATACGAAATATGTATTTACTCATTTATTCATCGGTTTTCTCAAAGATAGGATAGTAATTTTAATTTTCTATACTTTCTGTGGCAAAAGTTTTTTCCAATCCACTGCCCAGCCTGTCACTAAAAGCCACATTATAACCGGAAGGATGGTCATAAAACCGATATTGGTATTGAATATCTGTCCGAATGTAATGTTTTCAATATCAGCACCTTGCGTTACTTTTTCTACATAAGAAATGGTCATCTTGAACATGAATATCATGTAGAGGAAAAAGATAAGAGCAGCAAGAGCAATAACTATAAATCTATTGCGCCAACTGATAGGTAAAGCAATTAATGACGCTATGAGAAAGGTGAGCAATGTCATTAGAGGTACTAAGACTTTGGTTCTTGAGGTAAGTTTACCTACCCCCTGAAAGCGTTGTTTTTGACCTGTTTTGGGGTTTGTGGCTTCGGTGATGACTTTTACATTGATATCTGCTCCATTGCCTCTATTGGCAAAATTATCTACCCATTGTACGTCTTTGTTCGAAGAGAAGGTAGTTGCCATGTTACGAGTAATGTTAGAAATTCCGTATTGTACTGAAGGTCTGTGCATCACAAATAACAATACGAAGTATATAACGAGGAGCAAAGGAATAAACAATATAATTCTGAGAAGTGGGTCCATAGTGTCGTAATTAGATTTTTGTTAATAGTGTTCGTGTTGCAGTATCATATTGTTGTCGTGTTGTATAAAATAGCTACAACATGACAGCACCACGATACCGCGACACAATTAAGTTTGTCTGTTCCTTTCTTCTGCTAATTTTTTGCCATCCCATCGAATCCAGAGAATACTGTACAGTACTGCAAGCACGATGAAGATGAATTGCCAGACTTCAAGGTGCATGACCTCAAACATTTTGGGTGCGTGAATACCCGTCATGTAAAGCGTGACGATACGGATAAGATTAATTATCAGGAGAACACCTATGCCAATAAGCAAGCCGGGCAATTTTCGTTTAAATACAGTAGGATATGCCAGTATAATGCAGGAAGCCAGACCAATCGGTTCAATAGCATCACAACCGCGTTTTACATTCATCACAAAATCGCCCTGAATGAGTGCGCCGTCTGTCAAAGTGCCATATCCAAAAAGATTAATCAAAGCACTACCTATGACGGCATTGGTGCTGGTAAAGACATTTTCAAGATTGTCTTCGTATATGTTTATGTAAAAAACATAGTAAAACAAAATCATCAGGATTAAGAAGATGCCGAAAAAGCGTACAAAAGGATTGTTGATAAAATCTCTAACCCGATTACCAATGGATGCTCCGCCCGATGTACCCTTCGGAATGGCTGCTGCTTTTTGTTGCGAAGCACCAGCAGATTGTTTCTGTGGCTGCTTCTTAGCATCTGAGGGTTGTTTTCGCTGTTTACCCTGTTTATTCGGTTTTTTCTTTGCCATGATATAATGGTTTTCAAATAGTGATTGGAAATTCGTGTTAGAATGAGTAAATGATGAAATGAATAAATGAGTAAATGTATTTCTCGCTCATAATAATTCAATTAGCAAAGTCTCATCAACAGGAATTATTTAGTGTTGTGGTTTTCCACAACTGCTCTCATGGGCTTTTATGTATGCACAAAATTAAGAAATTATATTGTGCATTAATCTTTTAAATGTAAAAATACCGCAATAAAAAAGCCTGTTAAACAATTGTTTAACAGGCTTTTTTTATTTATTCTGATGAAAGCGGAACTATTTTATTAGGAAAATAGGTCTGTTTCTTTCTTTTAAACATGCTCTAAGTAAGTGGTTGGACTGAACTAAGCGACACTTTAAGTTTTCACAATTCATTGAAAATGAATTATTTATTTAAATTTAAAGTAAATTCATTCACTCATTCATTGAGAACTTACAATTTCAACTTGTTCTTCCACTTAACCCGTTTATTTAGAAACGACTATTTTCTGCGTAGTCATTTGCTCATCTGCTTGTACATTGAGGAAATAAACGCCGCTTGGGTAATCGCTCACATCTAATTGCAGATTACCTGCTATGTAATTTTCCCATGTTTTTGTGTGGACTATTTTTCCCGTCAAATCCACTAAATTAACTTGTAGATTTTCAATGGTTTTATCAAAATTAAAATCCATCGTCAATTGGTCGCTGACCGGATTTGGGTAGGTTTGGAAAGCTTCGGGAGCGATAGCATTTTCATTGGAAACCGTTGTAATATCAATAATTTCTATATCATCAATCAACATCGCGTACTGGTCTGCATCGCTATAACAGTGGAAGCCGATATGGATTTGTGTGTCGCCATAATCCGGCAATTGAATCGAATAAGATTCATAATTATTATTGGGTTGATTAGGATTATAAGGCTCTACAATTTCTCCAAAATCAGCGGTTGCCAGAATATCATCAAGAGAAGTAGAGGTGCTGACCGCAATTTCAAATTTTTCGGGAAAGGTAAATCCCGGATCATTTCCTGTTGCATACCAAAAACGCAATTCGTAATCACGCGCCGATTTTACATCAAAACAAGGCGTAAAAAACCAGTCATCTGCTGCCGCCGAAGCACTCCATGTGTATGCCATGCACTTATCGCCTGTGCGTGGTCCCCATTCAGGATCTACACCCTCTGAAATATTCCACTGTTTGCTGTCATTATTATTATTGAGGACTGTCCAGCCGCCAAAGTTTTCTCCATCCTCGAAACCCATCGTAATCGGACCTTCTGTCAAATCACGACAGCCTGCGCCGCCAGTAGGGTCGCAAGCTACAGAAGCATTTTGCACCAATCCCGTTCGATAATTCTCAATCACATAGCGCATCAAACCAACCTGCTCATGCGTAAACATAAACATACATCTATCGTCGGTATAATCCATATAATTCATAAACATATCTTGGCTGCCGCAAGAAGCCGTTGAAGGTGAGCCAAAAGTCGGGCAACCACCGTACTGCGATTCCTGCAAAGGCGTATCGCTGATACCGTCATCTACACCGCAGTTGCCATCGCCCCAAATATGACGCAAGCCAAAATAATGTCCTACCTCATGCGTACAGGTGCGTCCTTTGTTATAAGGGAAAATTGCCGTTCCGTTAGTACCGAAATAGGTGTAACCAATCACCACACCATCGCGTGCTGCGGGTGTACTCGGAGGTGTGGCATAGCCCAATACACCACCTGTGATTTCACCAATCCAAATATTGAGATAACGGTCTGTATCCCACGGAGATATACCACCTGCGGCGGTAGATTTGATATTGTCTTGAGAAATACTGAAACTACTTACATTCGTTTGAGTACGCGTGACACCAGTAGTCGGATTGCCGTTGGGATCAACCGTAGCAAGGCAAAATTCTATCTCCGCATCTGAAACTAAATTTCCAAAAAGATTTGGGACTTGATTTCCATCTGGATTAATGCTTCGATAGTCTGCATTTAAGGCATCCATTTGGCTTTGAATCTGGGCATCAGAGATGTTTTCAGATGAATTTTTATACACGATATGTATCACGACTGGAATATTATAAACCACATCGTTTGATTTATATTCAGGTTGAGCAATTGCCCCGACTGCTTCATCAAATTTAGCATTGACATTTTTCGTAAAGTCAGGATATTCAGCTTGTAAAGCCTCCTGATGTATTGAATTGCCGCAGCGGATAAGTTCTTCTTGAGCAAACATATTTACTGCAAACAAGCAAGTAATGGAGAGTATGAGAATTTTCTTCATGATTGTAAAATTGTCGGATGGTTTGATTGTTACATTTTCTATTGCTGTATTGTTTCATTATCATAGTGTTTTATTTTGTTGCACAAAATATATAATACAACAATGAAGCAACATAATAATGAAACAATGTAACAACGAAGAATTTTCGATAAAATTACTAAAAATATGCCACGTTTTGCAATGCTTAAATGTTACAATGCTTAAATGGTGAAATGCCGACATAATTTCATGCAGTTTTTTATTTTTGATGCGTTTGCCCTAATTTGAAATTCATCCGATAGTCTCATTTAAGCATTTCATCATTGTATCATTTCAACATTATTCCATGTGGCATTTATTTTGTGTAAGTAGATTGTTATTTTTGCAACTCTGCCCTACTAAAAATTAAAATCATAATATCAATGTGTTCGCCAAATGAATAATTGTAAATTCATAGAGAATAATTTATTGTTTTTAAGTACATGGACATAATTATATTTAAAATTAGAACGAGATTATTTTTTCTCTGGTTTTTCTTACAAAATCCGCGCATAGCCTACG
>CALHBW010000464.1 GCA_937930625.1 uncultured Saprospiraceae bacterium
ACCGTTATCCGCGAAAAACGTGCGGTAGCGTTTGCGAGATAGTGTTGTAGTGTTGAGGTGTCGTTGTGTTGTGGTTATTTTTTGCCTTCGGCAAATTTAATAATCGTAGTACCACGGCACCACAACACCATAACTTGTTATTCTCGGTTAAATACTGTAATTTACATAGGAAAATAAATCATTGGATATGAGTAAAAACAATCAATTATCTAATCTTCAGCTTGAATTGTTAAAGATATTCAAATACGAATTGAGTGATGAGCAATTATTGGAAATAAAAAGTATGCTTGCGAAGTATTTTGCAGATAAAGCCACCGAAGAAATGGATAGACTTTGGGAGGAAAATGGCTGGACAAACGAGACGATGAAAGCTTGGGGACAGGAACACATGAGAAGTGGTAGTACATCATGATAGTTGTCTTAGACACCAACGCACTATTGATGTGTCTGCCTAAAAAATCAGACTATCGACTGATTTTTGATAAATTAATAGAAGGGGCATACAGCGTCGCTATCAGTAATGAAATCCTGAATGAATACACAGAAATCATTGAGAGAAAAGCCAATATACGAGTTGCCAATAACGTTGCTGAATTTCTTGCCGAACAGCCCAATGTGAAAAAAATCGAGGCACACTTCAAGTGGAATTTAATAGGAGCAGATGAAGAAGATAACAAATTTGTGGATTGTGCCGTAGTAGCCCGTGCAAAATATATCGTTACAAATGATAGGCACTTCAATATCCTCAAAACAATTCCTTTTCCCAAAGTTGATGTAGTCAACATTGATGAATTTCTTGAAGAAATCCAACAACTTTAATGAGCAACCATAAGACCAATCCATGTTAGGAATAATTGATTACAACGCGGGCAACATCCAATCCGTCCTATTTGCGATGGAGCGACTCGGCGTAGAGGCTACACTCACCAAAGATGCCGACACCATTCGCAAGGCGGATAAAGTCATCTTTCCCGGCGTAGGTGAGGCGAGTACTACTATGCACTACCTCCGCGAATTGGGCTTGGATACGCTCATTCCCACCCTTACACAACCCACACTTGGCATTTGCTTGGGCATGCAATTGATGTGTGCTTATTCAGAAGAAAATGATACGGAATGTCTCGGTATTTTTCCGCAGCAGGTGAAACGTTTTTTACCAAAAAATAAGGAAAAAGTACCGCATATTGGTTGGAATACAATTGGTAAATTAGATGGTTTTTTGTCTGAAAATTTACAAGAAGAAAGTCATGTGTATTTTGTGCATAGTTATTATGTGGAAATGAGCGAATATACTGTGGCTACCACAAATTATGTCCAACCTTTTAGTGCTGCTATGCAAAAGGATAATTTTTATGCCACACAATTTCACCCTGAAAAATCGGGGAGTGTGGGGGAACAGATTTTGAGGAATTTTTTGAGTACGTAAAAATTCTGTATATTTGTAATTATTTTTTTTGAATTTATAAAAACCTGAATAATGGCAGAATACTCATTTTCCGAAACGAATAAATTCAAAGCAAGAGAGTTGGTAGAACCGACCTTCGACATAAAAGACTATAATGAATTATATGTCGATTTGACAGAAGTGAGGGGCAATGAGATGTTTGAGAGTTTAAATTATTTTCTCGGAATTGATAATGACAAACTGGTTATGCCAAACGGCAATTTTGGCATGAAAATCATATTTTCAGGTCATATAGGCTGTGGCAAGACCGTAGAATTGAGAAGGTTTCACAAGAAAATACATGACGCTGACCGATATTTTTCTATTTTTATTCCACTCGAAGAAGAAGTCCACTTACAAAAATTTGAACCCGAAGATTTTTATGTGTTGTTGATAGTAAAATTTATAGCTGCTTTGGATGAAGCAAAAATAAAATTTGACAAATCTGGCTTGAATGAAATTATCGCAAGATGGTTGTCGGAGGAAGACGTGAAAAAGGAATTGAGCGATTTGTACCATGTCAATCTTGAAGCAGAGGCAAGCGTAGGTGTAGGTTTTTGGAATTTTATTAAAGTCAGCAACTCCATAAAGTCGCTTTTTTCGAGCCAATCAAAAACTATCAGAACGGTAAGGCAGAAAGTCAGAAATAACTCAATGGAACTCATCCGACAATTCAACCAAGCGATTGATTCGGCAAGAACTGAAATGAGACGCACCAACCCGCAAAGAGATTTCTTGTTTATTATTGATGGGTCTGAGAAAATGAAAAAAACAACCCAAGAAAAAGTTTTTGAAGAAGATATTAACCTCATTAGTAGCGTTGCTGCCAACCTGATATGTACCGTTCCGATAGATTACCAACTCAGAGAAGCACTTCGATACGAACGCTACGAATGGGTGGTACTTCCTATGATTAAATTATTTGACGAGCAAAAAGATGAAGCGGGCAAAAAACTTCGGGAAATTATTACCCGCCGAATTGACGAATCTACTTTCTTTAATGAAGGTGTATTGGACTACTGCGTGGCAATGTCAGGCGGTTGCCCACGACAATTATTGAAAATTGTACACCGCGCCATGATGTTTTCTAAAGGGCAAAAAATAGATAAGCAAACAGCAGAAAACGCAGCAATCAAGCTGGGACGCGACATGTTTGACAGACTTACGACAGAGCATACTGAACGCCTTAAAACGGGAAAATTCATATCGGGCAGAGGCGACGAGGTCGTGCGTGAATTATTGGTATATCTCTGTCTGTTAAAATATAATGGGATTATAAAAATTAATCCGCTCCTGAAAACGTTTATGTAATACATGGATAATTCAGTAGATATTAAAACATCCAATATACAGGAACTGGACAACCTGACATTTTCGCTCTCCCAAAGGGTCAGCCCTGCACTCGTATGGCTGACAACGGATAGCCAAGAAACGATGTATGAAGTTTATTTTAAACTAAAACAACGGCTTGCCAGTTATACATTCACTGATGTTCGTATAGATGATATTCACACAAAATTTACCGACGATGAGGTTTCTCTTGTGAATATGTTACAACAAACCATTCCTAAAACACTCAATAAATCTACTCAACTTAGCCAAGTAATCAATATATTTGGCATAGAAAAATTTATCAATAAACACCAAGATGACGCTCCTATCATCCGCCAACTCAACTTTGAACGCGAACTGCTCTACCGCAAATTTAATTGCATTCTTATCATTTGGTCAGATGAATACAGTACCCAACTCGTTAGTAAACATGCCAACGATTTTTGGGATTGGATGACCTATGAATTTTCTTTTAGTAATGACTATGTACACAAAAAAGGAATAGATACCCTAAAAACATTGCTCATATCTACTCAAAGCAATATTGAGTATAGAGATATAATTTATGAAAATTTGGTGGCTGCAAATAAGGATATAAAAGTTATTTGGAATTATGGTTTAGCCACCGATACAAGCACTTATCAAAGTAAAATCGAACAATCTGATATTATCATTCTATTGGTTAATTCCGAACTTCTATCCGCTACTCCGCTTATTGAATCTATCAATGGTCTGTTAAGTAAGCAAAATACCACAGTTATTCCGATTATTGTAGAACCATGTGACTGGAAAAATACACGACTAAGTATTTTACAGGCTTTACCCCTCAACGGCGAGCCTATACAAAGTAATTATTGGAAAAATGATATGCAGGCATTGAAAGGTGTCGTGCGTAATGTGAACAAAACCATTAATAATTTAACTAAGAACAATCCTCCGCCGGAAAATTGTCTATTTATCTGGAGTGCCAACCAAGATTTTGAATACGCAGAAAAAATATTTGAATATTTAAATGCTAAAGAACTATATCCTTGGCTTCCTCAATATGAAAAAATAAGTGCATACAAACAATTATCCCTTCTCAAACAAACCATAGATAAAGCCGCTTATTGTATTGTTATCGTTTCCGAAAATACAGACAAAGAACAAGGAGATATGAAAGCTGTTTTGGAATATGCTATTGAGAAAGATAATAAACAGCCCGATAAAATTTTTACCATTCCCATAAAAATTGATAATATCAATCCAAAGAATTTTCCCGGTTTACCACAAACCACATCAATCCCGATGTATCTCAACCCCACTGACGAAGCAGAGAAGGATATTTTTGGGCATTCGATGGAAGCGTTAATCAGCAGAATGACCGACGAAGCTGGATTCAAAGATTTTGAAACACTCAAAAAAGATGAATTGAAAAGACTAACATTGGGTGCACACGAAACATATGAAGACAGCCTTACTAGATATAGCTCAAAGCAAAGGCTACGTCCCGTAGATTATGTAAGAGCAGGATTATACAGCTTTGCTGACGAGGATTATACCGAAGCTATCAAACGATTTAACTACGCCCTGAATGCTGGTTATCCTGAAAGCCCTGAAATACTAAATAAAATAGGTGCTTCGCTTATTATGCTCAACGAATGGAACGAAGCAGAGTTTGTACTTAGAAGTTCTATTGAGCTTCGGCAAACATATCCTCTAAGTTGGTATAATCTTGGTATTTTGCTTAAAGAGCAAAAAAAATATAAAGAAGCAATTGAAAATTTTGAAAACGCTATTAACAAAATGGAAGCTACCGACACAAAATATGTAGTTGCCCGAAATAATCTTGCAACTACATATGTAACTCTTTATAAACAAAACAAAAATGAGATAAAACGATTGAGCAAAGCCATCAAAATACTTAAAGAAATTAAAGAAAAAGATATGGATAATGAGCACCTCAAAAGCCTGACTTTTTACAACCTTGCTTGTATGTACGCATTACAAGGATATTCAGATAAAGCACTCATACATATTCGTCAATCTCTTGAAGCCGACCCTAGAAAAGTATTTAATGCGGAAAAAGAAAATGATTTTATAATATTAACGAAAAATGAAAATACAAAACAAAATTTCCAAAAAATACTCAAAATGACAGCGATTAAGTATAAACAAATTTTACAGGATAAAATTATCAGACACGTACAGGGCGACGAAAATGACGAAGTAAACAAATTAACAAAAATTATAAGTAAACTAAATATTATCATTAATACTTAAAAAGTTCCACAAAAAACACTTTTTACATTAAAATGACAAAATAATATAGCTTTCTACGTTTATTGTGCTTCTTTTGCTGAAACATTTATTTTAATAATCCGTATAAAATCACCTTCATATCCACTTTTGAAAGGTTAAATTTTACTTTTTTAAAAAAATATGATATAATATTTTTTTTATTTAGTTAAATGCAATATATTCGCACATAAAATATATTTATTTCACCAAGATTGAATTGGAAGAAGTGTACTTCGCTAGATGCAAAACAATTCTGAGTAATTAAAAATACCTTATTTCAACTCAATCGTCAAAAACAATTCTCAATGACCACCATTTTTTATGTCCTAATTTCTCTACTATTAGGAATTAACACACCTACGACACCTCAAAACAACGGTTCTAAAGAAGAACCAACTATCAAAGAGGTCATTAAACCAGTCAAAGATAGTCACGAAAAAACTATCGACAACGGAGTCGGACTTATCCAAATGGATCTCAATGAAGACTTTTTAGCTTACAGAAAAACCATTGACGCAGGAGTCATGCGTTCTTAGCAAATGACCAAAATTTATGTGAATAAAATTCACAAAGAAAAAAGACGCTACAGATTGTGTAGCGTCTTTTTTTGTGCAGTAAAACAATTCAACAATGCAAATCATCCCAGCCATAGACATCATCGACGGCAAATGCGTCCGCCTCACACAAGGTGACTACGCCCAAAAAAAGGTGTACAACGAAGACCCGCTCGAAGTTGCCAAATCCTTTGAAGATGCGGGCATCACACGCTTGCACCTCGTAGATTTGGACGGCGCAAAAGCGCGGCACATCATCAATCACAAAACCCTCGAAAACATCGCTACACACACCAAGCTACACATAGATTTCGGTGGCGGTATCAAGTCGGATGCTGATATTGAAATAGCCTTCAACAGTGGCGCGAAACAAATCACAGGCGGTACGATTGCGGTGAAAAACAAGGACTTATTTTTATCTTGGTTGGAAAAATACGGTGCAGAACGCATCATACTCGGCGCAGATGTATTGCATGGCAATATAGCGATACACGGCTGGCAGGAAACCGCCGATTTCCCCTTGAATGATTTCTTAGAAGATTATACGGAAAAAGGCATACAATACGCTATCTGTACCGATGTCTCGAAAGATGGTTTGTTGGAAGGTACGGCATTGGATTTGTACCGCGAGATTCGCGCTCGATTTCCCGACCTCCGACTCATTGCAAGCGGTGGCGTGACCACCGTTCGGGAGCTTGACGAATTGGAGAAAATTGGTTGCTTCGGAGTCATTATCGGCAAAGCGATTTACGAGGGGCGGATAAGTTTGGAGGCATTGAGTGAGCGCAAATCTCACTAATACACGGCAGAGCAACTCTCATTGTTTCATAGCTACATTGTTTCATGGTTGGAATGAGTTTTTTGCGAAGCAAAAAACCGTAATAACAATTTAACAATGAAGCAATTCAACAATGATAATCTTTAGTCTAAATCTCAACTCTTGCCAAAATAGCGCAAGAGTTCACGATTTAGGTACTAAATTCAAGCATCATTAAGTTTCTTCAATGCTTCCTGCATTTCATCTTTTGTCATCGGCTGAAAATCAAGCGAAATTTCAAGATTTTCCTGCACTACACAGGCTTGCATAGCCAAAAAAGATTGCCCTGCTTCGGTCTTAATTCCTACCACAGTAATTGCTGCTCCGAGTGGTGCTTTACTGATTTGGTAAGCATCGTGCGTCGGGACTGCCGGCAACAAAACACTAAATCTATCATGCACAATAGGCGTAATCGTCGTACCCGGAGAGACGGGTTCGAGTACTTTTAGTTGTGTACGTTTTGCACGGCGCAATTCCGCTGAGATACGGTCACAATTAATCCATTGCAATTGTACGGTTTGAAAAGCATAGGACAGCGTTTCGCGGTTTTGCCATACATCACTTTGCAGTTCTGTATTCTTATCCAAATCCCAACTTACACTCCGACCACTCATACGCGATTGATAGATTTGCATGTATGCTAAAAGCGGATTTAGTCTTGGCGGCATTTGGATAGTCACGGGCTTTCTTGCCCGGAGTTGGCTTTGTCGATTGTTTTCCGCATTTAGATAAACCATACCGCCCGATTCCAACACATTACCATCAGTAGTGACCGTGCTGAGTCGCTCCTCTACAGCTTGGGATTTTTTATAAACTTCTTTGAGTGTAATCTTGATTTCGGAGTCTGTTTTACTACTCATGTGACGGGCAGTGCGTCCGAATTCTGTAAAGGTATTTCGAGTAATAAAAATACTGACCCCACCAATACCTTCCAATAAATTATCTATATGAGGATTTATCCAAAACTCTTGAATAGGTACTCCCAAGCCCTCCGGCTCTCTGATTTTAGGATGACTAATTACAAAAGAAGCATTATCCTGATAGGAGGAATAATTTCGGAAGGTATTCAATTGACCTTGTATCGGCTTGCTCATATTGGGTTTGGATGACGGTTTTGTGGACATGTTTTTATTTTTATTTATACGTTAAAAATGAAATAAAATACTGACAAGCAGTAAGATGTCAACACTAAATCTTTTAAAATAGTTC